>SCSY01000088.1 GCA_004298625.1 Nitrospirota bacterium
TGTATAACGAAGCAGTTAAAGATTTCGATAAAACAATCGAGATAAACCCCCAATATGCAACAGCCTTTTACAATCGCGGTCTTGCCTATGCATTGTCGGGTTACACCGAAAAATCAATAGATGATTTTCAGAAAGCCTGTGACCTTAATTTAAAAGTTGCATGCAAAAAATTAAAATCTCTCGTTGGAGACAGGCAACCCAAGCCAACGATGCCGAAGCAGGTGGAATAGGCATCATTATATGGTGGGCGATGAGGGTATCGAACCCACGACCTTTCCCGTGTGAAGGGAACGCTCTCCCACTGAGCTAATCGCCCGTTTACAACCACAAACTACAAGAAAGCATGATAGAGTATCTGAGCGGTTTTATTTTGCCGATAGTCAACAACCCCTTCATCCCCCTTTGCTAAGGGGGAATTTAAGAGGAATAAAGAGGCAAAATACCTAGGAGCGCAGCGAGAATGAGCGAAGGCGCTCTATCTTGCTTTCTTAACCATTACTCACTCCTCTTTTCTGTCTGTCAGCGCTGCAATGCCGGGCAGTTCTTTCCCCTCAAGCAACTGTAAAGACGCTCCGCCGCCTGTTGATATAAATGATATTGAATCGGAAACCCCGGCCCTGTGAACGGCCAAGTCAGTGTCTCCGCCGCCTACTATTGTAAGAGCATACGCATCAGACACTGAACGGGCAATCGCAAAGGTGCCCCTCGAAAAGGCGTCCATCTCGAATACGCCCATCGGCCCGTTCCATATTATTGTCTTTGCATCCTGAATTGCCTCTGAAAAGAGTTTGGCTGAGGCCGGGCCTATGTCGAGAGCCCTCCATCCTTTAGGTATCTCCTGCGTAGTAACGAGCTTAGTCTCGGAGCCTGCCTCTATGCTCTGCGCTATTACGCTGTCGACAGGGAGATAAAACTTTACATTATTTTTTATAAGCTTTCTCCTTATCATCTCTGCGAATTCGAGCATCTCTGTCTCTACCAGAGAATCACCCACCTCATATCCCATGGCCTTTATGAAGGTATACGCCATGCCGCCGCCCACTATAACCTTATCAACCTTATCAACGAGATTTTCGAGAACCCCTATTTTTCCTGAAACCTTTGCCCCGCCGAGTATGGCAACAAAGGGTCTGACAGGATTTTGAACCGTGCCTTTAAGATATTCTATTTCCTTCCTGAGCAGAAAACCTACTGCCGAGGGGAGTATCCTTGCAATTCCGACGGTTGAGGCATGTGCCCGGTGCGCAGCTCCGAAGGCGTCATTCACAAAATAGTCGGCAAGTTTTGCGAGCGCCTTTGCAAATTCTCCGTCATTTTTTTCTTCGCCTGGATGAAATCTGAGATTTTCAAGCAGCAGGACATCGCCTTCTTTCATCTTAGAAACAATGCTTTCGACCTGAAGGCCGATACAGTCCTGAACAAAAATGACTTCCTTGCCCAAGAGCCTCTGAAGTCTTTTTGCTACAGGCGCGAGCGTGAACCGCGGATCTACTTTTCCTTTCGGCCTTCCAAGGTGAGAAGCGAGTATAACCTTTGCTCCTTCGTCTATTGCATAGTCTATGGTAGGGAGCGTGGAGCGAATCCTGCGGTCATCGGTTATGCTTAGATTATCATCGAGAGGCACATTAAAATCAGCGCGTATAAATACCCTTTTGCCCTTGATATTAAGCTCTTCGATAGTGAGCTTGTTCAGGATATCTTTTATGGGAGCGGGGTTGCCGTTGTTTTTTCGCGCCATAGCAGCTAACTCCTTTTTATAAGATAGCTTATCAGATCCCGCACGCGCGTGCTGTAGCCGGTTTCATTGTCATACCACGCGATAACCTTCACCATGCGGTTTTCCAGCACCTTGGTCAATGAGGCATCCAGTATTGATGAATGCGGGTTTCCATTGAAATCTATAGAAACGAGCTGTTCTTCTGTATACTGGAGGATGCCCTTCATAGGGCCTTCCGCCCATTTTTTCATGGCAGCGTTTACCTCTGCCTCAGACGTATCCTTGTTCAGCTCGGCAACGAGGTCTACAGCAGAGACATTCGGCGTAGTGACCCTCATTGAAAAGCCGTCGAGTTTGCCCTTTAGCTCAGGGAGCACAATACCGATGGCCTTTGCAGCTCCGGTCGTAGTAGGAATCATCGAAAGGGCGGCAGCCCTGGCCCTTCTGAAATCCTTGTGCGGAAGGTCAAGGATCCTCTGATCATTGGTATAAGAATGAACAGTTGTCATGAGTCCCCTTATAATTCCGAATTCCTTATGCAGCACCTTTGCTATAGGAGCAAGGCAATTTGTCGTACAGGATGCATTCGAGATTATCTTGTGTTTTGAAGGGTCGAGAGTTTCTTCATTGATCCCCATGCATACCGTAACATCAGGGTCCTTTGCAGGGGCTGATATTATGACCCATTTTGCGCCTGCGGCTAAATGTTTTGACGCAGACGCTTTGTCTGTGAACCGCCCTGTTGATTCGAGGACGATGTCAATGCCCAGCTCTTTCCATGGAAGTTTTTCAGGCTCGGTTACCGCAAGAATTTTTATCTCCCTTCCATTGACAGCTATACCACTGTCGGTAGCCTTTACATCTGCATTAAAAATCCCATGCACTGAATCATACTTAAGAAGATGCGCAAGCGTTTTTGAATCCGTGAGGTCATTTATCGCGACGACCTCAAAGTCTTTATAACCGGTGCTTTGCCTTAAAAAAACCCTTCCAATCCTGCCGAAACCATTGATTGCTACCTTGACTGACATAATGCCTCCTTAATCCCTGAATTTATAAATAACCAATCCCGTTAAAAGCTTAGGATAAAAATATGTGGACTTCGGCGGCATCCTGACAGATGACAGTGCAACCCTTTCGACATCCTCAACCCTTGTAGGATTAAGAAAAAATGCAGCGTCATAAAGCCCCTTATTTACTCTGTCCACAGTTTCTTTTATATCCATCTCATATTCTATATGGCTGACCTTGAACAGTTTCTTAAATATTAGTTCATGAAGTATAGTAACATCAAGCCCTCTTAAGGCGGGATGCACATCCTCAAGGCCGTCTTTTTTATATTGTAAGATATATTGCCTGTGATTGCCATGCTGAAAAAAACCGATGGCATGCTTATGCCTGGATATAGCGTCTTCCATTTTTTCAGCCGATGGAAGCTCTTTTATCTCAAACCATTCGGATAAAATATTTATAGGATTTTCAGGCATGTCTTTTACAAGCCTGTGGGCCGGCAATATCGTCAGTCCCTCATCCGATATATTTGCAAGAAACATGAGGACATAATCCCAGGGTTGTGCCGAAGGCTGAGAGCCGACCGCCGAGAGCTTGTTCATTTCTTTCTGGAATTCAAGCGCTGTCTCATACCTGTGGTGGCCGTCGGCAATAAAGACCGCCCTGTTCTTAAGGTCGTTTTTTATAGCCTCTATATCTTTTTTATCTTCTATAGTCCAGAGCCTGTGGATTGAGCCTGCCGAATCTTTTGCCTCAATATAGGGCTTTCCCTTGTTTATCGTTTTTTCTATCGCCTCTGACGCCTCTTTCTCAGGACTGTTGTAAAGTGAAAAGATAGGGCTTATATTTGCATTGCAGGATCTCATAAGATTCAACCTGTCGGCCTTTGGTTTGGAGTGTGTGCACTCATGAGGATGTATATTGCCCTTGCCGAGCTCTTCGAGCCTGACAAGACCAAAGAAGCCCTTAAGTTTTTTCAGTTGCCCCTTGATTTTATATTCTATCTCGTGGGCATAAAATGCGGGGTTCTTGCTCCTGATTAATATCCCGTGTTTCAGCCACGAGTTAAAAAATTCAGAAGCCCTTTTATATTTATTCTCTGATTCATTATCGCCCTCAAGTTCCTTGCCGAAATCAATCCTGACGATGTTGTATGGGCTTTTGTTGTAAAGCGCTTCCTTGTATTCGGGCGTAATAATATCGTAAGGAGGGGCCACGACATCCTCCCCCGGGACTTCGGACACATTGTAGAGAATTCCTTTGAAAGGAATAATTTCAGCCATATATGCGTTTCTATGTGGAAAAAATAAAAAAGACTAAATATCATAGCACAGGATATTATTGAATTGCCATATTCTCCTCTGCCCGCATCCACAATCCAGCGAAACTTGACTTTATTTCTATCAAAAGATTATACTTTCCTTTCGGAGAAAGACTATGGGAACATATACTACATACAATCCTCACAAGAAAAAAAGGAAACGCACGCACGGCTTCCTTGAGCGCATGAGCACCAAGGGAGGACAGAAAACTCTTCAGAGGAGAAGGGCTAAGGGCAGGAAAAAATTAAGCGTGTGATGTGCGAGCGCTTGTTGTGAGACCCGCTCTGATGCAGACACAAAAAACTTAAGAGCCTCTTAACAGCGCGCAGCGGCTTAATGCCTTCTGGATAAAAACACAGGCCGGGTGAAATGATAAAAAAGATATTGACAACGGGCTTGAAAGCTTATAAATATCTGCTCTCGCCTTTAATGCCTGCTGCCTGCAGGTTCACTCCTACATGTTCTGAATATTCGGCGGAGGCAATAGAGAAATATGGCGCAATGAAAGGCATTTATCTGTCTGTAAGAAGGATTTTAAGGTGTCATCCGTTCCATTCCGGCGGATATGACCCGGTGAGATAAGTGAGAAAAGAATAATGGAAATGGACAAAAGAACACTTATTGCTATAGTGCTTTCGATAGCCATTCTTGTTGGCTACCAGTATTTTTTTGTAAAACCCGTGCCGCAAAAGCCGGTAACTGAGCAGACAAAGACAGCACAGCAAGAAGAGAAAAAGCAGGAGGCCGTAAAACCGGTTTCCGTGCCTGCGGCTGCCGCGCCTTCAGGGGAAAAAGAGATAAAGGTTGAGACAGACCTGTATTCTGCGACACTCTCGTCGGCCGGCGGGACAATAAAAAAATGGGAACTGAAAAAATATAAGGACAAAGACGGGTTGGCGGTGACTCTCCAGAAGGGGCAGAGCATCATCCCGCCGCTTTCAATCGGCTCCCGGAATAATTTCGATCTTCCGGCTGTGAATCTCAGAGTTTCTGGAAAAGATATAAATCTCGATAAGAATACAAATGCAGGCTCTGTTGTTTTTGAGTATGCAACTCCCGAATATTCAATAAGAAGGACTTATACCTTTTATCATGACAGTTATAAGTTCGACCTTAAAGATGAGATTGCGGGTTTTCCCGAGTATTGGATAACTGTCGGGGCTGATTTCGGAATCCATGACAGGAAAGACGAATCAGCGCATCTGGGGCCTGTGATACTGAAAGATGCAGACAGGATAGAGTTAAATGCAAAAAAGCTGAAAGAGGGCAAGAGCTATCAGGGCGGGCTGAAATGGATTGCGCAGGAAGACAAATATTTTTTTGCGGCTGTTGTGCCTGTGACCCCGATTGACGAGGCAAAGGCATGGAAGGTTCAGGAGGCATCTATTGTTGCATTTAAGGGGAAGTCCGGCGTCAATAATTTTATTGTTTATGCCGGGCCGAAAGAGCATGATAAACTCAAGGAACTGAATCTCGGGCTCGAGCATATTATTGATTTCGGTTTCTTTTCCATCATATCAAGACCTTTGTTCTGGCTCCTGAAAAAATTCTATGCAGTTGCCGGCAATTACGGATGGGCCATAATCCTGCTCACCATAGTTACGAGAATCCCCTTTATCCCGTTGATAAATAAAAGCCAGCAGTCCATGAAGAAGATGCAAGACATACAGCCGAAGATGAACGAGCTGAGGGAAAAATATAAAAAAGATCCTCAGAAGATGCAGAAAGAGACGATGGAGCTTTACAAGAAATATAAAGTAAATCCATTGGGCGGCTGTCTTCCGATGCTCCTTCAGATCCCTGTATTCTTTGCGCTTTACAAGATCCTTTCGATCGCTATTGAATTAAGGGGCGCGCCGTTCATGCTCTGGGTAACAGACCTTTCGGCTAAAGACCCGTATTATGTCCTCCCGATCGTTATGGGGATAACAATGGTCATCCAGCAGAAGATGACTCCTTCAACCGCAGACCCGAAACAGCAAAAGATAATGATGTTCATGCCTGTTATCTTCACGTTCATGTTTCTGAACTTTGCCTCGGGCCTTGTGCTTTACTGGCTCATAAACAACATTTTCGGTATCATCCAGCAGTTCTACGTGAATAGAAAAATAGCAAAAGAAACAGCCTAACTCCGGAACTAACAGCAGATATTTAGTAACCCGCAGGCAGTCTTACAATAAACTCAGGCACTTTGAATTTTACGCCGTCATGCGTGAATTCCATCTTAACCCTTACGGCAGCAGGGAGATAATCTTTATCCGTCGGATCCCATTCAGATACCCACTCTTCTTTTTTCTCTTTTTTATTTACATCGAGATATTCGAATTCGAGCCTGTCTACAGAAGGGTCAAGAAGATATACCTTTCCCCCGCTGTCATCAAACACATCCTCCAGAAAATAAATTTTCTCCCTGATCTTCAGGCCTTCAAAATCAGAAAATATCTGAACCCATTTCATCCCGGCCCTGTCTTCCGGTTCCTCAGAATATGAATCAATGCTGGTTGTAACAAATCCCGCGCTGCCTGATTTGCCTGAAAAATAAAGGACCTTGCCCTCGGTCCTGGCAATTATATAAGGATACGCCCCTCTCAAAAGCCATGTCAGCCTGTCGTTGAGGATTCTCATCTTTTGAGAAATCTCTTCTCTCCACATCCCTTTTTCCTGTGAGCGATATCCGAGCCTCATAGCAGCCAGGAGTATTGCAACTATAACTGCTGAAAGGGTTATCGCCATGATAACCTCGATCAGGGTGAACCCCGGGGCGAGCCCCTTGTCATTCTTCAGTTTCATAGTATGCTTTTAATCCTTTTAGTTCGAGCTTGCCCGAAGGAGGCCAGGATATCGTAACGGTTATTTCATATATCTTTATTTTTTCTTCTGACTGCTTCAAGCTTACGGTCCTGATGCCCTTAAAGCCGCCTTCAAAATCAAATGATTCTGCGCTATCAGTCAGTTTAGGCAGCGCATAGGCTTCATCCATCAGTGAACGTGCATGAATCAGCGCCATGGAATAATCCTCGGACTTTTTTACCGAACGGAGGCTTATAGAAAACAATTGGAAAAGGGTAACCAGGGCAATGCCCAGAATGCTTATGGAAACCATTACCTCTAAAAGGCTAAACCCGTTTGATCTTTGCGGTCCCGAGCACAGGATCAACCTCAATGGAATACTCCCTATTTTTTTCATAAGTTATTTTTATCCTGCCGCCTGAGCTGTTCCCTTTAGGGAAAAATATAATCGCTTCGCCTTTTAAGGTGATGCGCTCCGGCATATTCTGCATCTTGCCGTATACGGCATTATTTTTTTCCATCCAGAAGGAACCTGCTTCCTCATCAATCTTAAAAGCAACAGGAGTTTTTTCCAGAATAGCAGTCTCTCTGGCATGTTTTAAAGTAATAAATACTTTTTTGGAGGCTTCATTAAATAGCCTTTTCTCATGTATCCTGCCGATGGAAACAGCAACTATCGCTACAGAGATGCCTGCAATAAATATAACAATAATCAATTCGAGGAGCGTAAACCCCTTATTCCCAGCTGACAATGTCTTTATTTTCTCCATCTCCTCCGGGTGAGCCGTCTGCGCCGTTAGAGGAAATGTCATAGTCGCCATGCGAGCCCGGAGATTGGTAGATATACGGTTTGCCCCATGGGTCGTTCGGCACAGCCTTTTTTAAATAAGGGCCGTCCCAATTCTCACCGCCCGGGTTGGTCATCAGGGCAGTGAGGCCTTCGGATGTATTTGGATATCTGCCGGTATCGAGTCTGAACTGGTCCAGCGCCTGGCCGAGAAGCTCAATCTGGGTTTTTGCAGCAGCCTGTCTTCCCTTTTTCTCTCTCGCTAAATACTTCGGCATAACAATGCCTGCCAGCAATCCTAAAATAACTATGACAACCAAGAGCTCTATCAAGGTGAAGCCCCTGTGATTTTTAAGATATTTCTTTTTACCCCTATCTGTCATATAAACCTCCATTTTGTTTTAGTGTCAGCTTTCAGTGTCAGTGACTGACACTGTCCACTAATCACTATTCACTGCTTTTCAAATCGGTATCTCATTTATACTGAATATTGCAAGAAGCATTGAAATAACTATGAATCCCACAACCATGCCCATGAGAAGTATCAGCGCCGGCTCATAAAGCCGCACGACTCTTTTTATGAGACTTCTGCTCTCTGCTTCAAATCTCTCTGCAATCAGCAGAAACGTCTCATCAAGTTTTCCTGCCTCTTCACCCACAATAACCATCTGCACAACCACGGGAGGGAATATATTGCTCTCCTTTATCGGTTTTGCTATGCCTTTGCCCTTGCTGATTCCGTCTTCAATGGCCTTTAAACGGTTTGACATGATCTCATTTCCAACAACAGTCCGCGATATGCCTATCGCTTCCAGGATTGGGACCCCGCTTTGAAGCAGTGTTCCGAGCGTTCTTGAAAACCGCGCTATTATAAGCTTGAGGTTCAGTCTTTTTATCACAGGCGTCTTTAGCTTGATGCTGTCAATAAATATCTTTCCTTCAGATGTCGTCATATAACTTCTTGCCGCTATAGTCGCTATGACAATAAGTCCGGCAACAGCCCACCAGTATGAGATAAAAAAAGCGCTGATATTAAGAAGAATAGTTGTCGGCAGCGGCAGGGCCTGTCCCATATCGGCAAATATCTTTGCAAATTTCGGTATAACATAAAGCATCAGGAACACAACTGCAAGCCCGCCGACAATTGTAAGGACTATCGGATAAACAAGAGCAGAGGTCATTTCTTCTTTAAAAGTTGCAGCAGTTTCAAGAAATGAAGCAAGCCTTTTTATTACGGCCTCGAGTATGCCGCCTGCCTCGCCTGCCTTTATCATATTGACATAGAGGCCGGGGAATATCTTATGTTTTGACAGCGCCTGGGACAAGGACTGGCCTCGCTGAATGTCTATGTAAACCTCTCTGATAACAGCCCTGAAAATCTTTTTCTCCGAAGATTCCGAAAGCACATATAAAGCCCTGTCAACAGGCAATCCGGAGTCAAGAAGGCTCCCAAGTTCCTGAGTGAATATCAAGAGGTCTTTTTGCGTTATCCTTTCAAAAAGGGGTGCATTTTTGGCCTCAACAGGTTTTATGCTTAAGGGGATTAGTCCTCTTGCCCTAAGGTCGGATTTAATGGCGTCTTCATTCAAAGCGTCGAGGGATTCCCTGACTTTATGTCCGCTGTTATCAACGGCTTCGTAACTGAAAAGAGGCATGAATTATGTTATCACAGCCATAAAAGAGCGTCAATCAAGGGAATTGGTGTAAAATATCACACCGTATTCATGCTTGATAAAAACTTAGTCATAAATCTCAACAAGCCTGAGGGCATTACGTCCCAGCAGGCTGTAACAAGAGTTAAGCGTATCTTTGCTGCCCAAAAGGCCGGACATGCAGGCACGCTGGACCCCATCGCCACCGGGATCCTGCTTGTATGTATAAACGAAGCGACAAAAATAACGAGATTTCTTACAGAGGCCGATAAAGAATATGTAGCGGTTATGAAGCTCGGCGAGCGAACAGATACATTTGATTCAGAGGGGAAAATAATTCAAAAAGTAGAAAACTTCGCGCTGGATGAAGCTGACATCAAAACTGTTCTTGAGCGTTTTAAGGGACTGATTGAACAAACCCCTCCAATGTATTCTGCAATAAAGGTTTCGGGAAAACCCCTTTACAAACTTGCGCGTAAAGGGATCGAGGTCGAAAGGGCGCATAGGAGCGTGAATATATATAAACTTGAGCTAATCCGTTTTGCTGCTCCGTTTTTAGAGATAAGGGTTTTATGCTCTAAGGGGACTTATATCAGGGCATTGTGTGACGACATAGGAACAGCCCTTGACGTGGGAGCGCACATCGTTGCCCTTAAGCGAACCAGGATAGGGGATTTCAGGATTGAGGATTCAGCAGAGCCTGGAGAACTGCCGGACAAAAAAGAAGCTGTTTGTTCCATAGATGCAGCGTTAAAATATTTTAAAGAGATTATTCTGACCCCGGGTGATTTTTTAAAGGCCCTAAATGGAGCAACAGTGGCTCCGGAAGGAATCACAGAACTACCTGTAAATTCTTACCTGCGAGTTAAAAATCCTGAGGGAAAATTGTTTGCAATAGGCAAGATAACTCGCTGCGAGGCGACGCCGATCTGCTCAGCAATAAAGATAGAAAGGCTGCTCAATGTCCTGCCGGAGAAGTAATGAACCTGCCAATTCTTAAACCAATATGTTAAAGAGTTGCAGGAACTTTTTGATATATCAGAAAAATTTATATAAAAATATCTTGACAAGTTGGACGTTTTCTGGTATTTATTAAGTTATGCTTTTTGGCGCTAAAGGTTCTATAGGTCTGGATATAGGCTCCAGCTACTTTAAGGTGGTGCAGCTTAAAGATACTAAAAAAGGCTACGAGCTGGAACTTTTTGATATGCTCCCGATCGCCCCTGAGATAATCGTAGACGGGGCCATAATAGACTCGCTCAGGCTTGTTGACGCCCTGAAAGAACTCATAAAAAAATCACGCATAAAAACAAAAAATGCCGTTATAGGGGTTTCGGGGCATGCGTCGGTAATTATAAAAAGGATATCGCTTCCTGAGATGTCTGAAGAAGACCTTGCCGAATCTATAAAATTCGAGGCAGAACAGTATGTGCCGTTTGATATCGAGGATGTTAATCTTGATTTTCAGATACTCGGGCCCAGAGAAGAGCCCGGACAGATGGATGTTATACTTGTTGCGGTTAAAAAAGACATAATCAACGAGTATGTTACGGTTGTCAAAGAGGCAGGCCTTAATCCTCTGGTAGTTGATGTTGACGCCTTTGCCCTTGAAAACATGTATGAGGTTAATTATGAGATAGAGCCGAACAGGAATGTGGCTCTCGTCAATATCGGCGCAAGCACAATTAATATGAATATCCTTAAGGGAGGCGTATCTGTCTTTACGAGGGACAGCTCTCTGGGAAGCAACCTGCACACAGAGGCCCTTCAGAAGGCATTCGAGGTGACCTACGAGAATGCGGAGAGACTCAAAAGGGGGGAATCCGTAGAGGGCGTGGCTCCGGAAGATGCATACGCGGCAATCATATCTGCATCAGAGGATATAATCAGCGAGATAGGCCGTTCCCTGGATTACTACAAGAGCACTACGCTCCAGGAAGACATAAATGAGGTGATACTCAGCGGCGGCGGCTCCCTAATAAAAGAGTTCCCGAGAATTCTGTCTGAAAAAATTGGGGTTGAGTCAAGAATGGCAGAGCCCTTCAGAAATATATTTATCCCGAAGAAATTCGATATTTCCTATATGCAGGAGATGGCGCCTATGGCTTCCATCGCTGTGGGACTTGCTTTAAGGAGGCCTGACGACAGATGATAAGAGTAAATCTTCTGCCTACAAAGCGCAAGAAAAAAGCAAAGGCTGTCCCTGCATTTTTAATCTCTATGACATTGCTTACGCTGGCGGCAGGCATTATATCTGCATATCTTTTTTATTGGTTGAATTCAGAGCTGTCTTTGCTCACTCAAAAGAAAACGGATAATGAGGCTCAATTGGCGGAGCTGAACAATAAGATAAAAGAGGTCAAAAATTTTGAGGAACAGAAAAAAACGCTCGAGCAAAAAACAGGCATAATAGAGCAATTGAAAAAGAACCAGAACTTTCCTGTAAAAATTCTGACTGAAATGAGAAATGTCGTGCCTGACAGGGTATGGATTACGGCAATGAGCATATCGGGCGGGAACATAAATATAAGCGGCGTCGGCTTTACGAACGAGGACGCCGTGAATTATGCCGACAATCTGGAGAAGTCGCAGATGCTTACAGGCGTTTCTCTTCATGCAACGCAGAAGAGTGTTGCCGGTTCGATTGTAACTTATCAATTTACAATAACATGCAAGGTGAAATAAGAAATGGCGCTTAACCTTAAGCTTAATTTTAAGTTTGATTTAAAGAAACTGCCGAAGGGCGTAAGAATAGGCATAGCCGTAGCGCCTGCGGTTATTATTGCAGTATTGGTTGCAGCGCTTGTCGTAATGCCTAAGCAAAAAGATATTTCAAGGCTGAAAACAGAGGTAGACGGACAGAATAATGAGATAGCAAAGAGCCGCACAATGGCGGACAGATTGGATATTTTAAAGGTGGAAAATGAAAAACTGAAGAAGAAACTTGATGCGCTTAAAGAAAAGCTTCCTCCTAATGAAGAAAAAGAAATCAGAAATCTGCTTAAGCAGATTTCTGATGAGGCGGAAAGGGCAGGAGTGGATATACAGACCTGGAAACCGGAAGCAAAACAGTCGCATCCAAGCGGAATAGTTGAGGAGGTTCCATTTTCAATGAGCCTTACCGGGACCTACCATGACCTCGGCGCCTTCTTCGGCAATCTGACAAGATTGAACAGGATTGTAAATATTTCAGATATAAAACTTGGAAGTCCAAGGCCGACAAAATCCGGAGACGCAATGCTCGATATATCCTTAAGAGCTTCAACCTTTACGGCAGTGAAAGAGGCAGGGAAATGAGCAGGAATATAATCTTATTTTTTGTTATTGCAGCAGCGCTCATCTTCACCGGAGCATGCAAGGGGAAAACAGGTCCGGCTAAAACAGAGACTGCAAAGGCTGCCCAAAAGGTCGCTCAGCCGGAAGCAGAAGAGAAGCTGAAGATTGAGGATGAGATTATTATTTATAATAAAGAAGGCAAAAGGGATCCCTTTGCCTCTCTTCTCATAAAGGCTCAGGAGGGTCCAAAA
>SCSY01000089.1 GCA_004298625.1 Nitrospirota bacterium
CACTGCGCTCCCTAATACAACAGCGTCATAGGAATCAAAGTCTTTGATGGAATGCACAATCATTACATCGACGGAAAACCCGGCGTCGCGGAGCACCTGGCCGATCTTCTCGGCGATCTCCGCCGTAGCTCCGTATTTGGTGGCATAAGCCACCAGAATTTTATTGTCCATTATGTTCCTCCGTTGTTACCAATCCGATATTTTTTCTATTCTTGCCTTGAGCCATGCGCCCTGCGCCTTGAGCCGCAAGTGCACGGCATTCTAGTCCGCATACACCACAACCGACCTCGCGACAAAATCATGCAGCGCCCTTCTCTTCCTGGTTACCGGAATGGAAAAGAATGAAACAATGCCGAGCAATAATTTTACAATGCTTCTAATGTATGCATCAGGGATGGATATCCTTTCTCCGGATTCCAGCTTCCTGACGCGAATGCCGGTGATCCTTTGTCCGAGTGTACACAGCGCGCTGGTCAAAATCGGCTCGTAGCTCAATATGATGGCAACTCCAATCCAGAGCTCTATTGTAGAATCAATAACACCAACAGCCTGGTGGGCATAAATAAAAGAAATGAATGCCGATAATACCAGGATCATGTCAATTGAGGTTGCAATGTATCTCCTCAGGATTGTGGGATACTTTGCCTGGTCGAAGTCTTCGGCGTGTTCCTCCCTGAAATCTGACATTTCCTTTTCAGTCGGAAGCCTGTTCATCGCCACATCGCGAATATGCCTTGCAAGAAAAAAGTAAAAGACAAGACTGAGACCAGCGCTGGATATAACGTCGTACCATTGTGTCTGATCCGGTATCTCGATGAATAAGGAAGGCACTACATAGAGACAAAAGCTCAACGGCAGCTCAACCATAACAACAAAACGCCACCCAAAGACCCATGCCAGGGAAATAAATCGGGATATAAAATCCTTTCCCTTTCCTCCGCCATTTGCATAAAAAGAATAAACGACCCCAAAGGCCAGGAAAACCGGAAACAAGGCAGTGTCCAGATTGTCCCAACGGTTGGAGCGTTCCGCAAGAGTATAAGCAAGGACTCTCAGGGCCGTTTGAACAAATAAAATGCATGAGAGATAGAGCAACGTCTGTCTTCCGGACAAGCGGTTATTTATCAATTCAAATTTCAGCTTATATATGTTCCAACAATGTATCATATTTGTATCTGATTAATTCTTCACATTATTAAGAGCGCTATGATAATAAACTCTAAGTCATGTTCTTCTCAAAGTCTCCGTGATCCGGTGGGACCCGTATTATTTTTTCGAACTATATCACCGTTTCGACCCGTTTGCACGTATTAGCCATTTATGACTTTAAAATTATTACTTGTCAGTCACGGCAATAAAAAAAGAGACCCTTCGCTATGCTCAGGGTGACACCCCCAATGTCATTCTGAGCGAAGCGAAGAATCTCTGTGGAATGTTTGCTTTTTGTCCCATGGGGTGTAGGGCATAAGCGCTAACTTAAGCCGTCACCCCGGTGAAAACCGGGGTCCAAAA
>SCSY01000090.1 GCA_004298625.1 Nitrospirota bacterium
GCCCTCTGTTCTTGCAAGCATTTTTATTCCCTCGATAATCTCTTCATCAGAGACATCCTCGCCGTATCCCCCTGTTTCCTTCACAACCTGAATGGCATAGAACCCATCGGCGGGATTTCCGATAGCCAATGATTTCGCAACAGTGTTCGGCTTCACTGGCCTTATAACATCAGTCCCCTGTTTTATGGCAGCAGATATCGGGGAACAGCCGGTAGCCTGCGCAGCGAAGACCTTTGTATTCAGTTCCTTTATTATGCCGATTGTTTTAAATTCCTTAAACGACTTCCAAACCTTTGTCAGCAGCGAGCCGCTTGCGCATGGGACAACAACGTTATCAGGAGCCTTCCAGCCTAACTGCTCGATAATCTCAAAGCCCTGCGTCTTTGAGCCTTCTGCATAGAACGGCCTTATGTTTATGTTTACAAACGCCCATTTATACTTATTTGCTATCTCACTGCAAAGCCTGTTTACTTCATCATAATTGCCGTCAACAGCAACCAGGTTCGGTTCATAGACCAATGACGCGACTATCTTGCTTGCCTCGAGCGTTGCAGGAATAAAGACAAACCTCTTGAAGCCTGCCTTTGCTCCGTGAGCAGAAACAGAATGGGCAAGGTTTCCGGTAGAGGCGCACGCGACTGTATCGAACCCGAATTCCTTTGCCTTTGTGAGGGCAACTGCAACAACCCTGTCCTTGAATGAGAGGGTTGGATGGGCAACAGTATCGTCTTTTATATACAATTCTTTTACCCCGAGTTCCCTTGCAAGATTGTCTGCCCTTATCAACGGCGTAAAACCCGATTCAAGGCCTACCTGCGGTTCTCCATCAATGGGCAGAAGTTCTTTATAGCGCCAGAGGTTCTCTCCCCTTGCCTTGATACTCTTTCTGGTCAATACCTTTTTTATTTTTTTATAATCGTAAACAACCTCTAAGGGACCGAAACAGAATTCACAGACATATATCGGATCAACAGGATATTCCCTGCCGCATTCTCTGCACTTAAGACCGCTGACATATCCCATAAGCGCCTCCTTCTTATAATAGAAAATAAACAATATTTTACTCTAAAGCAATAGAAAATTAAAAGGTGAGACCAGGACAAGGGTTGTTAATTATTAAGAACAAAAAAAAGAAAGGCTAACGCCGCTCTTTTTTATACTCTAATGCCTTCCTTGCCATCCCCTCTGTCCACTCAGGAGTTCCCAGAGCGTGAATGTGGGTGTAGGTCGCGAGCACGTTTTTATAGCAGAGGCCGTCACGGCCGTTTATTATCCCCTCTCCCCGCTTCATTTTGAATGCAAAACGAATATTCCTCTTCTTGAAATCTTTTTCAGCCCCAGGATTAATAACCCGCGAATAATGAAATTCGTGACCTTTAATGACGTCGCCTTTTTTGTAGTAGGGACTGTTACTTGCGACCTCGACTATCGAATAACCATGCGCCTGGGGCTTTTTTTCGAGCGAGAATCTTATAGGAAAAATCCCTGCCATCGGATATGCCTTCCCCTCCAGAACAAGGGCCTCTCCCAGGTACATCAAGCCTCCGCATTCCGCATAAACCGGAAGCCCTTTTTCAACCTCAGCCATTAATGATTTTCTGAACGCCTTGTTCTTTGCAAGGGCAATAGCATTTGTCTCAGGAAAACCTCCGCCGATATAAAGGGCGTCAATGTCAGGAAGCTTCTTCTCTTTCAGCGCGCTTATCTCGATAAGCTCAGCGCCCTTTCTTTCGAGCTCTTCAAAGTTTTCAGGATAATAGAACTGAAAAGCGGAATCGCGGATGATGCCTATTTTTACAGTGGGGTTAGGGGTTGGGGATTGGGGGTTGGTTTCTGGTTGTTTACTAATCCCTAATCCCAAATCCCTATCCCCTGCCTTTTGTGCAATCTTCCAAATCCTGTCCAGATCAAGATATTTTTCGGCGATTTCAGCGCAGAAGGAGA
Source organism: Nitrospirota bacterium (assembly GCA_004298625.1). Lineage (GTDB taxonomy): Bacteria > Nitrospirota > Thermodesulfovibrionia > Thermodesulfovibrionales > UBA1546 > SCSY01. The sequence continues at coordinate 1,945 of SCSY01000090.1, forward strand.
TGGTCTTTTCAACTTCGGGGTGCTCCTGGAACGGTGTCAATCCCATATGCCTTTCGGAAAGAAATTCTTTTTTTAATTTCGGTATCGCTCCCAGCACAGGAATCCTGCAGTACCGTTCGATGGTCTCCCTGATAATCCTTTCATGTCTCGCTCCTGCAATTTGGTTAAGAACAACCCCTACAATATTTACTCTTTTATCAAATTTCTGCGTCCCCAGAACAATCGCTCCCGCAGTCCTCGTGACCTTTGTACAATCCAATATCAAAACAACGGGACACTTAAGCATCTTCGCAAGCTCTGCCGTGCTGTATGTGCCTTTAGCGTCCATGCCGTCATAAAGACCCCTGTTCCCCTCGATAACGGCGCAGTCCGCATCCCTGAAATGCTCTTTGAACGAGCGAAGGATCTTTTCCTTTCCAATCATGAAGGGGTCGAGGTTGTAGCAGTTACCGCCTGCTGCTGACGACAGCCAGCCTGCATCTATATAATCAGGCCCTTTCTTGTATGGGACTATCGAGAGGCCTTTTCCTTTCCACGCCCTGATTAAACCGAGAGAAAGGGTTGTCTTTCCCGAACCGCCTCTAAGCCCGGCGATTATAACTCTCGGATATCTATGTTTCACTTATTATTAACCCTCTTCCACCTTCTGTGAATCCATAACCATTCTGAAGGATTTTCTTTTATATAGCCTTCGATGAAACCCGAAAATTTCTTTGTATCCTCAAGCACTGCTTTTTCCTTATCATCGGTATTCGATAATTCCACCTCCGGATATATTTTCAGGCTGTGCCCCCTGTCTGTTCTGCGTATGAATACAGGAAGAACCGCAGCTCCGGTCTTTCTTGCTATGAGCGCCGGCATCTTTGTGGTCCAGGCGCCTCTTCCGAGAAAATCTATTACATAACCCTCATCGGACAAAACCGACTGGTCCATCAGAATGCCCACGCAGCCGCCCTCTCTCAGCCTCTTTATAATAACTTTTAAGGCCCCCTGCTTGGCGATTATGCTGTTGCCGTGTCTCTGTCTTCCATTCACAATGAATTTGTTGATATAGGGGTTATTGATCGGTCTTGCCACTATCGAGATATCCGCGAGCTTTGCAGCCACAGCAGTTCCCAGAAGTTCCCAGTTCCCGCAGTGGCCGGTCAGAAATAAAATGCCTTTGCCCTTTGCCCTGGCCTTATTAAAGTTTTCTGCGCCTGAAATCTCTACGGAATCTATTATATCCTTCCCAAAACCGTAATAGATTTTTACTATCTCGGTGAATGACCTGCCGAGGTTCTTAAAGGTTTCTCTTGCTATGGTGATAGCTAATTCCCGATGGCTGATAGCTGTTTTTTCGATATTCTCAACGGCAATCCGCCTCCTGCTTCCCCAGAGATAAAAAAGCAGAAGGCCGAGCATTTCTCCGGCCTTGATAGAGACTTTAAACGGCAATATTGCCAACGGCAAAGAGAAAATGATAAATAAACCGGCCTCAAGCAGCCATAGCGCCTTTCGAGTCATTGACCCTTTTTATTTATCCTTTTCATTTTTATCTTTGTCTTCTTCCTTATCTTTCTTTTCCTTCAGCGCATCGGAAATTTCCGTGAGGCGTTTAACAACAAGATAATTAATACTGCCTTCAGGATATGTTCCGTCTTCCTTTAACGCGCCGGCAGGCATACCGGTAAGTATCTCAAGCCCCTCTTCCATCCTGTCTATGGGATATATCGAAAACTTGCCTTCCTTGACGGCATCAACAACATCTTTCTTTATCATAAGATGCTTGACATTCCGCCTGGGTATTACCACGCCATGACTTCCGTCGAGCCCTCTTAATCTGCACAGCTCAAAAAATCCCTCTATCTTTTCATTCACGCCGCCTATGGGCTGGACGTCGCCGTTTTGGTCCATCGAGCCTGTAATGGCAATGCTCTGTTTTAACGGGACATCTGCAATACTGCTCAGCAGGGCAAACAGTTCAGCGCATGTTGCGCTGTCGCCCTCGACCATATCATAGAGCTGCTCAAAGGTAATGGACGCCGAAAGGCTTATAGGTTTTTTTATTGCATATTTGCTTCCAAG
>SCSY01000091.1 GCA_004298625.1 Nitrospirota bacterium
CTTCATGCCATCGGCACAGGCTATGACCTTATAAGATTGGGCAGGCAGGATATATTGCTCTGCGGAGGCGCAGAAGAGCTTCATCCCACAGTGACAGGTTCCTTCGACATCCTGTTTGCGACATCGACAAAGTATAACGATGCTCCGCAAAAAACGCCGAGGCCTTTTGACAGGGACCGGGACGGATTGGTCTGCGGAGAAGGAAGCGGCCTTCTGGTCCTCGAAAGTTACGAGCGGGCAACTGCGCGCAATGCAAATATCTACGCCGAGATTATCGGCTACAGCACTACTGCAAACGGCCTTCACGTGAGCCAGTCGAACAAGGAATCCATGGTCTCATGTATGCGGCAGGCGTTGAGCGACTCCGGCGTAAAATCAGATAGTATCTATGTCAACGCCCATGCCACGGCGACCCTCCAGGGGGACCAGGAAGAGGCCGAGGCGATCCGTGAGGTATTCGGTTCCGCCGTGCCGGTGAGCAGCCTGAAAGGGTATATTGGGCATACGCTAGGCGCTTCGGGCGCGATTGAGCTGATCGCTTCTTTATTGATGATGAAGAATGGGAATATTTATCCGACCTTAAATCTGGATAATATCAGCCCCGAATGTCAGGGGATTGATCATGTTACAAACCAGAAAAAAAAGGAAATAGATTTAATTCTGAAAAACTGTTTTGCCTTTGGCGGCATTAATGCAGCGCTGGTCTGCAAAAAAATATGATGCCAACCCGAATAGACGACGGATGTTCTACCGGGATAAATCTGATTGGAGGATAAATGACCGAGCAGGAAATTATTAATGCCGTAAACAAGGTATTCGAAGAGTCCTTTGAAATAGAAAAAGAAAGATTGCAACCGCAGGCGCATATCTTTAATGACCTCGGCCTGGACAGCCTGGATATTGTAGATCTGGTAGTGGCGCTCCAGAAAAGCTTTGGGGTCAACATAAGGAATGAGGAAAATATCAGAAACATAAGGACACTGGGGGATGTTTACCAGTTTATTTCCGAGCTGAAAAATAAGGAACTTAAGAAGAACTAATGAACATGTTTAAATTATATTTTATGAATCTCTATTTTTATATCTTTTTTATATTGTTTTCCGCAATGGTTATTCCGGCCTTAACGCTTTTTGTTGCTTTTCTGGCAATATTCATACCGCACCGCATCGCCATGAAAAGATTCAGGCGCGCCATAAGCTGGTACGGACGGGTTATGACGCTCATCCCATTCCCTTCGATTAAGGTTTGTTTTGAAGATCATTCACAAAACAATTCCGCTGAACCTTATATATTTGTCTCCAACCACAGGTCTGCATCGGATCCTTTTTTAATGTGCGTGCTTCCGCATGAAGCCATCCAGATTGTGAATGTATGGCCCTTTAATATCCCTGTCCTGGGCATCTATGCCAGGCTGGCCGGTTATCTGAACGTCAACAAAATGCCTCCGGAATTATTTTTCGACAGGGCCTTAAAATTACTGAAGGAGAAGGTCTCAATTATTTTTTTCCCGGAGGGAACGCGTTCGGGGAAAAAAGAGCTGGGTAATTTCCACGGTTCCGCTTTCAGGCTTGCATTACAGGCTCAAGCCTCCATAGTCCCCATCTGCATATCGGGAAATGAAAAAATTCCTCCAAGGGGGTCCCTGCTCCTGAGGCCGGGCACCATCAGGGTGCGAAGGCTGCCGGCTATCCTCTGGGATGAGTATAAAGACATGAATGTGTTTTCATTAAAGAACAGGGTGCGCGAGATTATAAGCAAAGAATTATCGCTGATGGAGAACAGTATATGATAAAATTAAAATTCTATAATTTACTTCTAAGAAGGAAAAACAGATGAATAGTTGCCAGAGCCGAATTTATGGAGCGGAATTTTCTAAAGAGGAGATCGAAGAGGCCGTGAGCAGCGGCAGGCTTCTCTCTATGGAGATAGAATTTAACCGGAGTTGTAATTTCCACTGCATTTATTGTTATGCGGCGAAAAATTCGCGCCATGAAAATGAGCTGAGCAGGGAAGAGAGCCGCGATGTCATCAGCCAGGCCAGAGACTTAGGCGCAAAAAAAATCATAATCCTGGGCGGCGAGCCCATGCTCTATCCGGATATCATGGGGATGATCGGGTTCATCCGCGATCTGGAGATGGAGATCGAACTCTTCACAAACGGGGCGAATATCACAGCTGAGATAGCGCAGACCCTTTATGACAACCGTGTCCGGGTCGTCCTGAAAATGAATACTTTTGAAGAGCAGCGCCAGGATATGCTGTCCGGCAAAAAAGGGGCATACACCCAGATACATGAGGCATTAAAAAATCTTAAGCTGTCCGGATATCCCTCCGACGATTGCCCTATGGGTGTGAGTACGGTTATTTGCCAGCAAAATATCGACGAGCTTCCCCGGATGTGGGAATGGCTGCGGGACCAGAATATTGTCCCCTATTTCGAGATGATTACCCCTCAGGGCGGGGCTAAAGAGCACAATATGCTCGATGTTGACTCCCATCGGGTCGAGAAGTTTTTTCACCTGATCTCCGAGATCGATCGGACCAAGTACCACAACCATTGGGAACCACAGCCACCCCTGGTAGGCGGAAAGTGCCTGAGGCATCAATTCTCGTGTGCCGTAAATTCACAGGGATATGTGCAGCCATGCGTCGGGATCACGATACCAATCGGCAATATAAGGGAAAAAAAGTTGGGGGACATTCTCCGTGACAGCGAGGTTATTCAAGACCTGAAGAATTATAAACAGACCTTAAAGGGCCCTTGCGGTGAATGCGGGCGGTTGAGCGACTGTTATGGATGCCGCGGCGCGGCATACCAGATGACAGGCGACTACCTCGCCTCGGACCCGCTATGCTGGAAGAATCTGGACCGCCGGGACGACATCCTGTTCCTGCCGGTGGATGCTTCCCTGCTCGTTCCGCACAAGCCGCCGATGCTTCTCATAGACCGGCTCATTGAGATAAAGGAGCGGGCGTCATTGTCTGAGATGACGGTGCGTAAGGACATGGTGTTCGTGGAGGAAAACGGAAAGCTGGATGATGCTTCGTATCCTGAAATCATATCCCAGGCTATCGCAGCGCAGGAAGGGTTCAGAAAACTTGGAAGCCGCAATCCGCATCAGGGTGGATTTCTGCTCGGCATTAAGAACATTGAGATTCTCGGAAGCGCCCGCATTGGAGACGTTCTGCGCATATCGGTGCTTAAGGTCGCCAAACTGGGAGACTTCGGCATTATAAAGGGAGAGGTCAGGAACGGCCATACCCTAATCGCCCGCGGCGAGGTAAAGGTCTGGCAGAGCAACGGGAAGAAGCCGGCATGATCATGAGGAAAATAATAATGAGCGCCGCGCTTGCGCTGGCACTGTGCATTCTGATACAGGCCGGAGCAGTCTTTGCGCAGGACTCTAACAAAGGTGGAACCCCGGGACCAACCGACCTGCCTGCGTTTTTGAACGGCCTCGGGAAAAAGGTCTCCAACTTCAAAACCCTCAAAACTGATTTCACCCAGGAAAAAGAGCTGGCGATATTCAAGAACAAGATTATCCTGAAGGGCCGGATATACCTTCAGAAGCCCGGCATGCTTGCATGGCATGTTGACAAGCCCATTAAATACTCTGTCGTGATAACAGACAAATTAATCCGCCAGTGGGATGAGGAGACAAATCAGGTGCAGGAAATAGCCCTGGCTAAAAATCCCGTTCTGAAAAATATCCTTAATCAGATAACCGTCTGGTTCCTGGGAGATTACAGCTCGCTTCTGGAGTATAATAATGTGCAGGTATTGCAAAAGTCCCCTTTAATTATCGAGTTTACCCCCAAGGAAACGAATATTGCCAAAAAGGTTATTAAAGGCATTGCGGTTACATTCAGGGAAGATGAAAAATACCTGAAACAGATAAAGATCCAGGAGAACAGCGGGGATGTCACGACTATAATTTTTATGAACACCGTCCTTGACGCGCCTGTTGACAGCAGAAGTTTCGAGGTAAAAGGCGGTGCTTGAGAGGGTCGTTAGCCTTATTCATACCTTCATGGAAAATAAAAAAAAGCTCGTTCTCTGGGTTACCGTGCTTTTGATAGCAGCTTCAACTATCGGGCTTTCTTTTTATAAGTTTGAAGGCAATATTGATCTGATGCTCCCGGATGACAAGGATATCCATCGCAGCATAAATTTTTTAAGGGACTCAAAACTTTCCGATAAGGTCATCGTCTCGCTGGCGCTGACTTCTCCCGACAAAACAAGAAAAGACCTTTTTAATGCAGTCGATAATCTTGCAGCCTCCCTTCAGCCCCCCCTATTCAACAAGGTCATTACTGGTTTTTCTGCAGCAAACTTGATGGAAGACCTCTCTGTTTTAAATTATGCCCCCCGGATGCTCGGCGAAAAAGACCTGGCTGTTATAGACAACTGGATAAATACCGCCGCTGTCTCTGAAAAACTGCGGGGGATTTACAGGCAATCGCTAAAACCCGAAAGCATCTTCATGACCTCCATGTCCCGCACAGATCCTCTCGGGATAAGGCTTCTTATGCTCGATAAATTAAGGGCGCTGCCTGCTTCAATGGGTTACGACGTTAATATAGAGGACGGACATTTTATCAGCCGCGACGGGCGCCATGCATTGCTTATAATCCAGACGCCTGTGTCAATGACGGACTCGCCGGGAAGCAAGAACCTTGTAACCGCTCTGCAGGCGCAGATAGGACTCCTGCCGGAATATGTTTCTGCCGATGTAATCGGCGGCCACCTCCACACCTTCAGTAATGAGAGGGTTATCAAACGTGATATCCTTGTGGCCTCCACGCTCGTATCCATCGCGTTTCTGCTTTTATTCATTGCCGTCTTCCG
>SCSY01000092.1 GCA_004298625.1 Nitrospirota bacterium
CCGATCTTTATCAATATAACAATCAGCTCCGGCATTCCTAAACCAAACATTCTTGCCTCCTTTTTTTAAGTGTCAGTGCTAGTTGTCAGTGACAGTAAAATGCTATTGTCCAGCGCTTACACTAAACACCTGCACTTATCACTTTCTTGTAGTCTTCCATCGTATTTATGTTTACGAAGGCCCTGCCTTCAGGGTCTATCTCCCTTACCTCTTGTTCTTTTATATATAAGACCTCCAACTCCGTCAACATATCTTTTAAGCGTCTCAGCCCTTTGTTGAGTCTCTCTTCAATAACACTGAGGATATTCCTGGAATAAATTGCAAAGAGAGGCTGGGGAGTTCCTTCAAACAGAGGTATAACAGCATCCCACCTTCTGCCCTTTGTTTTATCGGCCATGCTCCTGATAAGTTTTTCATTGATGAACGGCATATCGCAACCTACGACAAAGACATCGTCATCAGTATTAAGGAGAACAGATAATATCCCGGTCATGGGACCTCTCTGATTTATAACATCCCCTATCATCGGCGCTCCGCAGTAAAAATAGAGTTCAGGGGTGTTTGTGCTTATGATAACCTTATCAAAAAAGTTTTTCAGCAGATTGACGCTCGAATCAATTATCCTTTGCCCATTGATCTCGATGTGACCTTTAAGCAACGGAATCCTCCTGTTTTCGCCTCCTGCCAGAATAGTTCCTGTCATGCCGTTTTTGCTTATCGTAATAGTCTATTCAAAAAATATCTTTTATACAAGCTAAAAGTCTTTTTAACATAAGATTTTATCCTTGCTTAAATGCCCGGCTTCTGGTATAAAATAATAAGGAGAGGGCATAGGCTGAATTACCTGCCCTGTTTGTGATAAATGAAAAAGTTGATCCGGCAAATTAGATCTTTAGGGAGCCTGTTTAGGGAGTACGGTGTGCATGTCTCGTCAATGATGAGAAAGCCTGAAGTCTCCTTTAAGGCACCCACCTACTATAAAATAGGCGGATCTGATTCTTCGTTTACACGGCAGGGTGGGTTTATTTTAGGGATGGGACTTAAGTTGTTAAGTTTCCGTCGCCTGGCAGCAATGCCCGGGCAGGCTTTTATAATGGAAATTACGTTTCTAAGGGAAAATATAAATAAAATAAAGGGGTTTGATTATGGGCTTTGCATCAGGAGCCATATAATAAACTTTGATCGGGAGACTTCTTCCCTGATTATATTTCCGGCAACTTCTCAATAGAAACGCCATAAGCCGCAACTCTCCGCGAGTCGCAGACCTGCCCGAAAAACAAAAGCTATTTTTGTGAAGAATTAAAAGATCAAGGCTGATGTCGGGGTCGGGAAAATTATGAATCTCAACCTCGTCCTTAACCTGTTTTTTATATATTTAATTTATTGAGGAGGATAAAATCCGATGAATGATACAGGGTATCTGATATTGCTTGCCGTCGGAATCGGCGCTGCAGTAGGCATAGTCCTTAGTCTTATATACCGGAATTCCCTGAAACCGCAGAGGGAGACGCTTGAAAAAGAAAAGGGAAAACTTGTTGATGAGGCTAAAAGAGAAGCGGAGACCATAAAAAAAGAGGCAACCCTTGAGGCCAAGGACCTTGTCTATCAGGCCAAATCAGAAGCTGAAAAAGATTTGAGAGAGAGACGCTCCGAACTCAATCACCTTGACAAGAGGCTCAGGCAGAAGGAAGAGGCGCTGGACCGCAAATTCGACCAGGCGGAGAAGAAGGATCATGAACTTGGCAGGCGCGAAAAGGAATTTAGCACAAAAGAGCGTGCGGTTCAGGAGAAAGACAACCGCTACAACCAGATGATAAAGGAACAGACGCTTGTTCTCGAAAGGCTTTCGGGGGTAAGCGCTGAAGAGGCCAAACAGGAGCTTTTTAAGAAGATAGAGGAAGAATCGCGTTTTGAAGGCGCAAGGCTTGCAAAAAAGATAGAGGACGAGGCTAAAGAGCTCGCAGAGAAGAAGGCAGTGGAGATAATGAGCCTCGCTGTTCAGAGATATGCAAGCGACTACGTTGCAGATGCCACGGCCTCGGCGGTAAGTCTTCCGAGCGATGAGATGAAAGGAAGAATAATAGGCAGGGAGGGAAGGAACATCCGCGCGCTTGAGGCGGCTACAGGCGTTGACCTTATTGTTGACGATACCCCTGAGCTTGTCACGCTTTCAGCGTTCGATCCGGTAAGAAGAGAGATTGCAAGGCTCTCTCTCGAGAGGCTTATAGCAGATGGAAGGATACATCCGACAAGAATAGAGGAGATTGTTGAGAAGGTTAAGCGGGAGGTCGAGACAAACATCCGGGAAGAGGGCGAGAAGGCGGTATTTGACCTGGGACTTTCAGGCATACACCCTGAGATAATAAAGCTTCTCGGAAGGCTCAAATACAGGACCTCATACGGCCAGCCTGTGCTTCAGCATTCAAAAGAGGTGGCTTATCTTGCAGGAGTAATGGCCGGCGAGCTTGGAATAGATATCAAACTCGCCAAGAGGGCAGGGCTTCTTCATGATATAGGAAAAGCAGTGGACCACGAGACAGAAGGCTCTCATCAGGAGATAGGGGCAACTCTCGCAAAAAAGTTCGGTGAGAATCCGAAGGTTATAAATGCCATATTGGTTCACCACGGCGAAGGAGACCCGATGACCGCAGAGGCTGCGCTTGTTGCCGCCGGTGATGCGCTGTCTGCTGCAAGGCCGGGCGTCAGAAGGGAAAGCATAGAAAACTATCTGAAGAGACTTGAAAAACTTGAACAGATGGCAATGTCATATAAGGGAGTGGAAAAGTGCTATGCAATCCAGGCAGGAAGAGAGATAAGAATAATCGTCAAGCCTGAGGATATGACAGACGAGATGTCGGCGGTAATGTCCAAAGACCTGGCAAAAAAAATAGAGGCCGAGATGTCGTATCCGGGACAGATAAAGGTGACGGTTATAAGAGAATCAAGGTATGTGGAGTATGCGAAATAAAAAAGTGTCAGTGAATAGTAACAGTGTCAGCAAAAAACTGACACTAATCACTCACACTATCACTGAGTTTTGATGAAAGTTTTATTCATAGGCGACATAGTCGGCAAGGTAGGGCGGACAACCCTCAAGGGGCTGCTGCCCAATCTGGTTGACAGGTATAAGATAGACCTTGTAATTGCAAACGGCGAAAACATGGCCGGCGGCTTCGGGATAACGGAGAAAACAGCAGATGAAGTCCTCGGCTGCGGCGTTAATATCGTCACAAGCGGAAACCACATCTGGGACAAAAAAGAATCCATTCCGTATATTGCAAAAAAGAACAGGATATTGAGGCCAGTCAACTATCCTCCGGGGGTGCCTGGTTTCGGAAGCATCGTGCATACCATTTCAAACGGGACAAAGGTTGGAATAATTAATATTTCAGGCAGGGTATTCATGCCTGCTCTCGACTGCCCGTTCAGGGTTGGAGAAAAAGAGATAGAAAAAGTCAGAGAATCGGCAAAGGTCATTATAGTGGACTTTCATGCCGAGGCCACATCTGAAAAAATAGCATTCGGTTATTTTGTTGATGGGAAGGTGAGCGCTGTTGTCGGCACGCATACGCATGTCCAGACCGCCGATGAAAAAATATTGCCGAATGGAACTGCATACATAACAGATGTCGGGATGACCGGCCCCGCTGTTTCCGTAATAGGCGTTGAGAAAGAGCAGATAATAGATCGTTTTCTTCATCAGATGCCGATGAAATTTGAGACCGCAAAAGGAGAAGGCATTTTATCGGCAGTGGTTATCGAGATAAATGAGGAAACAGCAAAGGCAACCGCGATTCAAAGACTTCAACTTAAATATCCTTAAAGCGTAATACTAATCCATCTGCTTTTTTAACTCTTGTAGCGCATTGTTCAGAACCTGGCAGGTCCGTGATTCTGTAAGATTTACAATAGCTCCTACTTCTTTTAATGTCAGTTCTTCATAGTAATATAACTTCAGTATCAGTTTTTCCCTGTGAGGCAGTTTTTCTATTGCACAGGCCAGTTTTTCCCTGGATTCCTTAAGTTCGAATAATTCAGAGGGGTCTGCTTCTGCGCCGGCAGACAGGCAATCGCCAAGCTCTCTTGTCTCCCCGTCATGGCCTGTTATCACGTCCTGGAGGCTGCTGAGGCGGCTCATGTTGGCGGTAAAAAGCACTCTCCGGAGCTTGTTGGGGCTGATTCCAAGTTCTTCGGCTACCTCTTTATCCAATGGAGTTCTTGAGAGTTTGTCTTCAAGATTTTTATAGGTCTCTTTTACAGCGTTCAGTTTTTTCTTCATATCTCTCGAGGCCCACTGCATAGAGCGGATTTCATCAATGATGGCGCCTCTTATTCTGCAGTCGGAGAATGTGTTTAAAGAGGCTTCCCTTGTGTGATCATATCTTGACATGGACTCAAGCAGTCCTATGACCCCTGCGCTGACAAGGTCATCCTGACTTAACTCCTGAGGCAGATTGAATGACATTTTATAGGCATAATATTTTATCTTCGGCAGGTATTGATTTACTATGAATTCAACATTATTTTCCATGGTCCCGGAAATCATATTCATTCTCCTTATTAAGCTGTTGGTAGAGTCAAATAACGCATGGTGTGTTCCAGACCGCACTAACTCATAACAATAAATTATATAAGAAAGAATCATGCCAGAATGTAACATCTTGATTTTAAATGGAAACATAATTTAGAAGTGTCAAAAAAATAGCAGAAAATTGTGGTATTTTTATTAACGCGTCAAGAGAATGACTATCCCTGAATCTTAAACCTTTTCATTTTTTCAACGAGGGTGGTTCGTTTGATATTCAATAGCCTTGCAGCCCTGCTCTTTACGCCCTTAGCCGACTTTATTGCATGGGATATGATATATTTTTCAAAATCCGTCACTCGCTTATCAAAATCTATATTTCCGATGTTGAGCTCATGGGTTATAGCTGATTTAAAATTCAGATTATTCTTAAAACCAACAGCTATCTTTTCCGGCAGATCGGACATGACAACTGTTTCGTCTTCTTTTAAGACAACAAGCCTCTCTATCAGGTTCTCAAGTTCTCTTACATTCCCGGGCCATGAATAATTTGCAAGAGCAGACATTGTTTCTTCGCTCATTTTCATCAGGGGTTTTTCCCTTTTTTTGCAATATTTATTAATAAAATAATTGCACAGCAGAGGCAGGTCTTCTGTCCTCTCTCTAAGAGGCGGCAGTTGCATCGGGATGACATTGAGTCTGTAATAAAGGTCTTCCCTGAATCTGCCGGCGCTCACCTCATCTTCGAGGTTCTTGTTGGTGGCGGCTATTATTCTTACATCCACCTTTATTGTCTTTGTGCCGCCTACTCTTTCAAAGGCTCTTTCCTGCAAAACTCTCAAAATTTTTACCTGCAGGTCGGGAGTCATATCGCCTATCTCGTCAAGAAAGACCGTGCCTCCGTCTGCGATCTCGAATTTTCCGAGCTTTGTCGAGACCGCACCTGTGAAAGCTCCTTTTTCATGACCGAACAACTCGGTTTCGAGAAGCTCGTGAGGGATGGCGCTGCAGTTAACCGTCACAAGCGGCTTTAAGTTTCTTTCGCTGTTATAATGGATTACATTGGCAATGAGTTCCTTGCCTGTTCCGCTTTCTCCGAGTATCATCACAGTGCTGTCAGTGGGTGCAACCTTATCAATCAGGCTGTAAATATGCTGCATGGCATTTGAATCCCCGATTATATTTTCAAAGCCATACCTGTTTTTTAATTGTCTCTTCAGGGCGATATTTTCTTTTTCGAGCTTGCTTACGCCTAATCCCCTTTTTACCGCAAAACTGACGTCTGCGAGATTGAAAGGTTTTGTGATGTAATCAAAGGCGCCTGCTCTCATTGCATCAACGGCATTTTCAATGCTTCCGAAGGCTGTGACAAGAATAACCACTGAGTGCGGGCTGAAGCGCTTGATCTCTTTTAATACCTCAAGCCCGTTTATGCCCGGCATGATTAAATCGAGTATGATAAGGTCAAATTTATCATTTCTGAATATTTCAAGGCCGCGATAGCCGGTAGAGCAGGCAGTAACCTCATAGCCTTCATTCTCAAGATGCTCTACAAGCACCTCTCTTACGATTTCATCATCATCTATTACCAATACCTTTTCAGGCATGTCAATAATATGACATTGCTATTATTCAATAGTCAATAGGATTTTTTTTGCGAAATTTATTTTTTTGCGGCGATATTCGGTCCTCCGCCTTTTACAAATTGAAGATATACAAGGCCGATGAGAAAGAACAGGGAGATTGATAAGATTGCAGGGCGTCGGCTTCCAAAAGAAGATGACATATAACCAAACAGAAGAGTCCCTAATATCGCCGATGATTTCCCCACCATTGCATATATGCCGAAATATTCTGATTCGTGTCCAAGCGGAATAAACTGCGTAAAAAAGGCCCTGGCTGCTGCCTGCACAGTGCCGAGACCAATACCCGCAATGAGCGCTATTACCCAGAACTCTGATTTTGTCTGCACAAAATAGCTCAATACAGATACGGCAATCCAGATCAACAGAGACATGGATATGACCTTTTTGGGCCCCCAGACATCAATCGGCCTTGCCATGGCAAATGCGCCTGCAAGGGCAGTTATCTGCACCAGGAGGTAGAGCATTATAAGTTCCCGTGGATTAAACCCAAGAGTTGCGGCTGCAAAAATGCTCGAAAATACTATCACTGTATTTACCCCGTCTTCAAAAAAGATATAGGATATAAGAAATTTTCTTGTCTCTTTTTTCCCCAATATACCCCTGAATGTATTCCATGTATATTTCATGCCTTTTGAGGCGGAATGAATTATTCCGGTCCCGTCTTTCCTGTCTTTTGGGAGGAATAGAAATGCAGGGATGGAGAAGACGCTGAAAAATACTGCAACCATGAGCCATGTCAGATTAAAATATCCCCTGTTTACGAGTGGAAGGGCAAATATAAGCGCTAATATTGAACCTGCATATCCGACTGCAAATCCCCATGCCGAGACCCTTCCCTGATACTCCCTTTCGGCAATCTCCGGAAGGAATGAGTTATAAAAGACAAACCCTCCTTCCATCCCTATGTTTGCAAGGACCGCAAGCGTAAAGCCTTCAATGACCATGCCTCTGTGAATCAGTGAAAATGCCGCAACTGCCGAGACGCAGAGGAGGGTGTAAATGAATAGAAGCCTTTTCCTTATTCCTCCGAAGTCTGCAAGGCCGCCGAGAAAAGGGGAGGTGAGAACCACAATCGTCATGCTCAGTGATATAGCCCTGCCCCACCACAAATCGCCAAGCCCTGTTTCGTTGCCCACGACCTGATTAGCGTAAAAAACAGGAAATATCACTGCGCTGATAACTGCGGAATAGCTCGAATTTGCAAAATCAAAAAGACACCAGCTTATAATCTGTTTTTTGTTTTTCAGAGGCATGCCACATTTTAACACATAAATCATCTGCCGCCTTTATCCGCGCAGTGTCAGAAAAATTCACACAGCAGACTTGACATTGCCTGATTTTATGGGACAATTGTATCAAGACCGAAAAAATATGCTGTGAAGGAGGTGAAGGAAATGAAAATTCCGTTTTTCAGACAGATTGCATGGTATCTTGTTGCAGCAATGTTCGTTATAGGAATTGTTCCCCGTGTAGAAGCAGGGCTTTCTCCCTCAGAAGTGATTAATGCGGATCTCGACAGAACAACCGACCTCGCGAATATCCAGCAGGTTATAGAGACAAAGATGGTCAGGGAACGGCTCGAAAAACTCGGTTTTACATCGGACGAGATCAAGTCGAGGCTCAGCCGGCTCAGCGACCAGCAGGTTCACAAGCTCGCCCTGAACCTGGACGAAATAAAGACCGGCAGCGACGGCGGCCTCGATATCATTGTTGCGCTGCTTGCCATAATGATACTTATTGTGTTCCTCATGTGGCTGATGGATCGCAAGGTTGTCATACAAGAGTGAAGTTCAGTATTTTTTATTCATAAGGGAGCAGGTAAAGAAGAACCTGCTCCCTTCATTTTTAAATAATGCATTATCCCTGAAATCGCCCCTATCCCTACTGCAAATGGGTAAATCAGCGCATAGTAAATAGTAGCTGCCAAACCAAAAACCAATCCCTTTGTATTGAAGAATGCCGTAATAAGCTTTCTGCTTGTAAATAAATTAATTGCCTGTGTAATGGCTGTAAGGCCGGGAAACATAGTATTTGACGTAAAAAGGAAAAGAAGAAGAAAAATAGCGGAGAGAAAACATGACGCAACATCTGTTTTGAGTTCCACAGACGCCGTGCCTGAATCCCTGAACATATCCCTGTTTCTAAGGGAATAAATAGTCCAGTATTTCGATTTCTTGAATGCATTTTTCAGGGATTTTATTAATGTAAAATTAAAAATATGCCGGACGAGGATTTCCGGCTTCATTACGAGTCTAAAGCCCAGCCTCCTGAGCCTGTGGCTGAATTCGACATCTTCGATTATCGGAAGCGAGAAATCTTCTGAAAAACCCCCGACTTTTTTGAAAAGCTCAGGGTCTATAACCATAGCGTGGGTTGCTATATAATCAGGCTCTTTTTTTTTTGTTTCAGAATAATTTATGAATATGGACTGAAATGCGCTGAAGAAATTGTTGTCATAGGGAATCTTTGTATATGTGCCGCCGATAACCTTATCCGGATTTTCAGAATATG
>SCSY01000093.1 GCA_004298625.1 Nitrospirota bacterium
CCGGATAGGGCGTATATCTTTGTCATTGACCTGAGGACGATAAGATACGGATTATTGCGGACCTCGTCTATCACGGAATTCCCAGGGCAAAAATCTATGAACGCCTCGTCAACGATAAGACGGCATCTTGCTTTTTTAGCCGCCTCTGCTATATCTAAAACACCCTCCCTTTTTAAGACTTTTCCTGTAGGATTATTCGGATTACAAATGAATGCCATATCGCAATCCTTCATTGATTTAATAAATGCACCGGTTTCTATTTCAAAATTATCTTCTCTTTTTAACTTATAACTTATAACTTTTAACTTATAACTTGTTGTTCTGCATGCCCTTTCATATTCAGAGAATGTCGGCTCATGGATGAGAACTCTTTTGGGTTTCAGGGCCTTCGGGATAAGATATATAAGCTCGGTGCTTCCATTCCCGCATAATATAGAGTCGCTGTTTATCCTATGATGCCTTGAAAGGTGCAGCCTTAGTTCTCTTGTGTCAGGGTCAGGATAATTAAACAAATGCCTTGCATTCCTTGTTATCTCCGAGATCACGCTCTTTGGAACGCTGAGGGGGTTTATGGATGCGCTGAAATCAATTAAATTTTCATACGGCAGTCCAAGCTCCTTTGCCGCAAGATATATGTTCCCTCCGTGTTCCATCATCCAAACCTCGCATAAAGCACAGTTGCCGCTGCAATTATTCCGAGCAGAGATGCAATTCTCACCATCCCGATCGCCCTCGCGGAAGCAGAGAGATAATCTTTTGTCCTCTCTTCTCCGATATACGGCTTTTCAACAAGAACACCTCCGTACATGGAAGGCCCGCCGAGCTTCACGCCGAGGGCGCCGGCAATCGCAGCCTCAGGCATCCCGCTGTTTGGGCTTGGATGTCTCCCGCCGTCGCAGAGCATGGTTTTCAGTGAACAGTAAACAGTGAACAGTGAACGGGAAACAAAGAAAGACACAACGACAATCAGCATTCCGGTTATCCTCGCCGGTATGTAGTTTGCGATGTCGTCGAGCCTTGCCGCCGCCCATCCGAAGTTTATATATTTTTCATTTTTATAGCCGACCATTGAATCAAGGGTATTTATTGCCTTATATGCCATGGCCAATGGCAGCCCTCCGAGAACAAGGTAAAAAACCGGGGCGATAACACCGTCTGAAAGATTTTCGGCGAGGCTCTCCATGGTTGCTTTTAATATTTTTTCTTCATTTAGATTTTTAGTGTCGCGCCCGACAATCATCCCCAGATTGTTTCTTGCAGTCCCGATATCTTCATCTCTTACCGCTTTGATAACAGATTTAGCAGAGCTTATAAGCTCCCGGAGAGCAATAGTGGTTGCGGTGAGATAAATAAGCAAGAAGTAAGAAATCAGAAGTGAGAAGTGAGAAGTTGCAAGGGATAAAGTGTGAACGATAAGCCATGTAATAGTAAATGTTGAGCCAACCATTAAAATTACCAAAATGATGCCTTTGAATTTTTCGATTACTTCCCACTTGCGCAGTATTTCCTCCATCCGGCTTATGGCGCTTCCGATAATTCGCACAGGATGCGGCAGCCATCTCGGATCGCCAATAACAAGATCGAGCAGGAATGCCAGTATGAGTACTACCGGCGGAATAATGAATGCTGAATTGCCGGGAATCATAAATTTATAATCCTTTTTATAAAATTCATATCAAGATTTTCTTTTACAATATTCGCAAGGTTATTAATAGCCTTGTCTTTAATGTCCTCATATATCACCGTGGAATCGAGGGATGAAAGTCTATTTATTTTTCGTGCCTGATTGATAATGCCTCTTCTGAAAAAATCATTCTCAAAAATCCCATGCAGATATGTCCCCCAGCAATTTTCTTTCTTGGAGCCGTCAAGAATCGGTGATCCGGTAAATGGGTGAACCCCGTTTAGAGATGAATCCCTAACGGGGTGAATCGTTGGATGGGGAATGCGATTAATTTTAAATAATCCGATGTCTCCCGCGCTTTGTCCCATATGAATTTCATACCCTTTTAAAAGAGGGGTTAGGGGTTGGGTGTTAGTTTTTTTACTAATCCCTAATCCCCAATCCCTAAACCCTAATAGTTCTGCTTCTGTTCTGCATATCGTTTTCCCCTTGTCAAAAGTCGTCTCTATATTCAGCAGCCCGATGCCGTCAATCTCTTTGCACCGGCTTTCCACACAATATGGATCGTATATTTTTCTGCCTAACATCTGGTATCCACCGCACATGCCGATGATTTGAACGCCTTTTTTATATGCGCATTTAATGCTTTTATCCAGCCTGTTTTCTTTTATGAACATCAGGTCTTTTATGGTATTTTTTGAGCCGGGGATGATAGCTATGTCAGCATTTTCTATATCAACAGGATTATTAGAATAAACAAGCTCTACATCAGGCTCATGTTCAAAAGGGTCAAAGTCTGTAAAGTTTGAAATATATTGCAGTCTTACAACAACTATTTTTATTTTTTTACCCCTTAACCCTTGACCTCTTGAGCTCTTGAACCCTGATAATGCCAGCCCATCTTCTTCCGGCAGTCCTATATCTTTTATATAAGGCAGGACTCCTATAACGGGCTTCCCTGTCTTTGAATCAATCATCTCAAGCCCCGGTTTTAGTATCTCCATGTCTCCGCGGAATTTGTTTATTATGAAGGCCTTAATATGTCTGCTGTCTTTTCCGAGGAGTTTTACTGTTCCATATAACGATGCAAAAACTCCGCCCTTGTCTATATCACCGACTAAAATCACAGGCGCCTTAGCATGTTTTGCAGCGGCCATGTTAACAATATCCGCATTCATAAGATTTATCTCAGCAGGACTTCCCGCGCCTTCCATTACAATCAAGTCATATTTTTGAGAAAGCCTGTCATAAGATTCTTTTACAGCATTCCATGCTGTTTTCTTGAAGGCATAATATTCCTTTGCCTTCATTGTTGAATGAACCCTTCCGTGAATAATAACCTGAGAACCGGATTCTCCGGATGCCTTAAGAAGTATTGGATTCATGTCCACTGTCGGCTCAACCTGCGCTGCTTCTGCCTGCAGTACCTGCGCCCTTCCTATTTCTCCGCCATCAGCAGATATATATGAATTAAGCGCCATATTCTGCGCCTTAAACGGAGCAGTATTTATGCCCATGTTCCTGAAAACCCTGCAGAGCGCAGTAACAATAAGGCTCTTCCCCGCACCGGAACCTGTTCCCTGAATCATTAATGCCTTAGCCAATGCAGCCTCCGTTCAAGAGCTTTACAACAGGATAGTTTTCGTGAAATTCGATGATATTCACAGCAGCAAAGTCCTGCTCAATTCTGAATATATTCTCCAATGGTATTCCCATTATATGGCATAGGATTACTCTGTTTACTCCGCCGTGTGCCACTATTGCTATGTCTTCATCGTTATGGGCATCAATGATTTTTTCAAAAGTGTCTATCACTCTTCCTCTTAACTCAATTGTGCTTTCGCCATCCACAGGACTAAATTTAAGAGGATTACTCGCCCACAAATTGAACTCTTCCGGATACTGCTCTTTTATCTCTGTGAATGACATGCCTTCCCAGATACCGAAGCTTCTTTCTCTTAAGTCCTTCATTGCGATTGGCTTTAATCCATACGGTGCAGCTATTATCTCGGCGCTCTTTAATGCCCTGCTCAAGGGCGAGCAATAAACAGCGTTCAAGCTATAGGTCTCATAAGACTTATATGACCTATTCAGAAACTCGGCGACTTGCTCCATCTGTTTCTGCCCTTTTTCGGACAGCGGAACATCAATGCTCCCTTTGTATCTCTTTATTTCAGCGCCCTCTGTCTCGCCGTGTCTTATTAAAAAGAGCGTCGTAACCATAATGACACCCCCGCCAAAAAAATAATCTCCGATATTTCGCTTATTGCGCCCAACGTGTCTCCGGTAAGGCCGTCAAACTTTCCTTCGCAGAATTTTGCCGATAAAAAGCTGAACGCATATAAAACAGACGACAAAACAAAAAATAAGGTAATGGCGCCTGTTCCGTACGGCCTGCGAAGAATAAAAACAGCGGCTAATACGTAAAAAGCAACGGTCAACAAAGATGAAAAGGCAACAGTGTTTATGCCGCAGTTGTCTATGAACATTTTCCCCAGGCCATCCCCTCTTGCAGATGTCCCGTGATACATCGCTGGGATCATTGCCCACCTTGAAAATACAGGCATCAGAAATAACAGCGATGCGACAACAGGCATAGAAACGTTCATCGAAAAGAGATCCTTTATAAAAAGAACTTTCAGCAGGACTATGAGCGTTATCGAGATTACCCCAATGGACCCGATGTAACTGTCTTTCATAACCGAAAGTCTCTTCCGTATATCGGCAGCCCTGTCTCCGCTTGATTTCACGGCAAGCGCGTCAAATGAATCCGCAAGCCCGTCAAGGTGAAATCCTCCGTTGCTTAATGTCAAGATCAGAACAATAAGAGCGCTTGTTATTTCCGGAGAGAATATCTTTATCAAAAACAAGGCGGAAAATGCGATCAACACCCCCTGAAATGCGCCGACAACAGGGGAAAAAACTACCGCCCCGGATATCTCATCTTCAGAAACTTGTCCCTTTACTTTTACAGGGATAATAGTCAGAAACTGTAATGCCAGCAAAAGTTTTTTCAACCTTTCTCCGACACCCCTGCTTCGCCGAATGTCGCCATCTCCTTATAGATTTTCAGCCCCGCCTCAATAATCATCATCGCCAATGCGGCGCCTGTTCCCTCTCCGAGCCTCAGGTCAAGATCAAGAATCGGTTTCAGTCCCATTTTTTCGAGCATTGCCTTATGCCCTATCTCAACAGAATTGTGGGCCGCAAACATATAATCCTTTGTCTTCGGCTCTATGCAATAAGCCAGCAACGCCCCTGCCGTTGATATGAACCCGTCTATAACAACAGGGACCCTTTTGGATGCAGCGCCAAGAACCAGTCCTGCGACCCCTCCAATCTCTGCCCCGCCTATTTTTGCCAGAACATCAATAGGGTCTTTTAAATCCGGTTTATTCAGAGCTATCGAATCTTCTATGACTTTGATCTTATTTTTAAGCGCAGCATCGCCTATCCCTGTACCCTTGCCTGTTACTTCTGATACAGGCCTTCCCGTCAAAACAGACGCTATAGCAGATGACGGGGTCGTATTTGCAATCCCCATATCGCCTGTGCCGAATATTTTATATCCTCTCCCGGCATATTCCCCTGCAAGCCCGATTCCGACATCAATGCATTTTTCAGCCTCTTCCCTCGTCATAACCGGCCCTTTACGCATATTCCTTGTGCCCTTCACAACCTTTTTCGAGACCAG
>SCSY01000094.1 GCA_004298625.1 Nitrospirota bacterium
TACCGTTATATACAAGCAGAGCCTTATGATTAGCAGGTATATCACCTGCGACAAGCGCGGCAGCGCCTTCTTTTTTGATTGTCTTTGCTCCAAGGGAATTGATATTGAGGGTGCATGCAGCCCCAGTGTTGCCGTTTATAAACGCTATGTGATACTCAACATCTGTTACATAGCTGGTCACTCCAGGGACCGCGGCAGTGTATGTGTCCGTGCCTGAGGCGGAAACTCCAGGGGCCTGATGCAGGTCCTGCCCCGTAACCTCAAGTCCATGGCCGACAGTAGTGTAGAGATTTGACAGATCAGAAACTGCCTTGACAGTTACATTGCCCGATGAATCGAACGCAACGACTTTATTTGCACGTGAGGCTGCATTTTGCGTGAGTGTCTGATCTATTGTCTCCCCGACCGGTATTTTGACCGATCGGTTTTTATCCGACTTAAGTTGCTGCAAAAGCATGATGGGCTTGTCTATGTCGCTGTTGAGTGTTGATGCAAGCAGGTCTCCGCTTTCTGCGTAATCTGTACTGCGTGTGTATGGCAGATCCCGGTAGATTACTACTGCTGTCCCGGATGCCGGCGGACTGATAAAGACAACACTGCCGCCTCCGGACTGCCCTGCGCCGGTAACTGTATAATCAGTGGTAAGAGTCTTTAAAACACCGGCAACAGTAACCTTGAGGTCGGTATTGGCAAAAATCTTGAACGTGTAGCTGAATGTCGTTGCCGACCCGTTACCCGTGTATGAATTTACAGGCGTTTGGTCCGCAACCGTTGCCTCTGCATGGTTAACAGAAAAACCAACCGGCAGCGTGAAGACTGCAGCACAGATAAGCAAAAAAATAACTAAGAAACTCAATCCTCTCTTCATAGTGTCCTCCTTGTTTATATTTTTATGCTTCAACCCGGACTTCATAAGTCCCGGAATGTTGTCTCCATTCATGTCTCGGCGCTGCCGCAGATGTCTGCGGGGCCTTCACAACTTGGCCGATCTTTACCGGCAGGCTGCTGATACATCCCTCTCCGGCATCGAGGAGATCGTCAGGCTGCCGTGATTTCTCCGGAACCCAATCCCTCATCTGCTCCGCAAGGCCGCTTTCGTAGACGCTTCTGTGAACATGCAGGAACTGTCCTGAAAGCGGGGATTCATAAGCTTCCAATATCCTTGTGTTCTTATTTCTCGACTCAGATTTTTCGATCACCGCGCAGTGGACTCCCGCTTCTTTGAACGCTTTCTTCATGATCGCCGGCAGGAACCCGCCCACGCCCTGAGTCTTGATGATTATTCCCGGTATCTGATATTCAATCACGCGTTTGACAATAATTTTTGCCTGATCGTAAACCTCGCCCTCCATCACATCAAGAATCTGCCAGTAGAGATGCCCGCGCGTGTCCTGAAACATCGCTGCAAAGGCGCTGTCGTCGCTGTCAGGCTTTCCAAGCGAGCAGTCCCAGCACGCCCGGACACCTGTAAACTGGATGCTTTTATCAAGCATCATTGAAATCTGCCCGTTCGCAAAACGGATCTCCGGCTCTTCGGAATATACAAGCAACCTTTCGGGGTCGAGCCTGATTTCATGAATAGGTTTTGCCTTGAGCATGTATTGAGAGTCCCACGCGTTGAAGGTCTTGCACTGCTCGCGCCTCCATTTTATCTCCGCCGGTGTGAAATAATTCGGCCACGGATTGCCTGTTGCCACGTCCAGCCGGGTCCCTTCAGGAAGGGGCTTATGCAGCCGCACCTCACCGCCTTTGCTGCCCCTGTGGAGAGTCATCTCATATTCTCTCGGCTCGAAAACCCTTGAATGCCGGCCTATGCCTGTCATCACATAAAAGTCTTTTTTATCCTCAACAGCGAAATCAAACTTAAAAGTTGCATTAACACCGTCTGATTCAAAAATCTTGCAATGCTCAAATAAGGGAATTATAAGATGCACATAGCCGTCTTTTATTTTTTCATCGTATACGCTATTGTGGGTGTGGTCTGTGCCGGTATAAAGTATCTTCCCGCCCGGAACAATTATGTGCGTCTCATCTGCAAGTCTGTTTCTCAGATTCTGCCTTGTCTCTGTGGTCACGATATTTTTAGGTACCTCAGGGTCATCGTTTAGGATTGCGTCTGCTCTCGATGACGTTACGTTTGAAAGGATCCCGTGAGCCGTCACACTTGCGTTGCGCTTGTCCTTCGCGCCGATGACATGAAACCGCTCAACTCCTATCCTGCCTTTCTTTTTCAGCAATCCCCTGCAGAGCGGATGGAGCCTGAGCACGTTCTGAGTGTCAGCAGAGAGTTTGCAGGCCGTGCTGTCATCTGCCGAGCGGTCAAGGAATCGGAACTCCGGGTTCCTCCGTAATACCCACGCCTGAAACACCGCAAGGATTGTTGACTTTGCGCCTCCTCTAAAAACTTTCAGCACACCAGTCCTTGAAAGGCCGAGCTTGCCATTCCAAAAATCTTCAAGCCAGTCACAAATTGTAAGATGGAATTTAGGCACGTCCCATTGCATCAGCTGAGCCCAGATAAGATAAAACGCCTTAAAAGAAATATACGGCCGCCTCACTTCTTCACAAACTCCAAAACTTCCTGTATAGGAATATGAATTACCTGGTCTTTCATTGCTCCGAGAATTTGCAAGCCTTCAGGCGGAACGCTTGTCTTAACCTGGATGGTTATTAACACATTATCGTTTTTCGGGACAAACGTGAACTGGATATCTATTTTTCTTTTTCGTTCGTCATCCGGGTATTTTGCGAGCGACGCCTCAACCTTCGTCAATGCCTCCGCTAATAAATTCGCAAGATGTGTTTTGCCGAGAGTTTCAAGATTCAATTCTGACTGCTTAAGTGTTGTCGTCATTTCTCTCCTACCATTGCCCCGAGGTTCGGCGCTTCCTCAGGCAGCGTGTCCTGCGGATCCCACCAGAAGGTCTGATTGTTCTGATTCTGCGCCCTTGAGCGCATCCTGCGGAGATATCCGGGGTTGGCTGCCTCCTGCACTGTAAAAAACAAGAGATGATCCAGCGCAGCGCGTATATAAAAAAGATTAATGTAAGGCGTGTAGTTTTTCACAAACTGGATCGCCTCAGCCCCGATGTGCGTATCCTCTCCACGGGCCGCAGCCCAGATGTTGTCAAACGTGAGCTTCTTAAAATCGTCTACGAGGCCCAGCACGGGCCCGCCGGCTGTTGACATCAATCCACCGCCGAATTTCTGAACGTCTGAATAAAGGAAATCCCCGAATATTCCGAATCCACCGGATTGCATTGTCGCTGATAACCAAAACTTAGGCTCAGTGATGTCTCTCGGGTTCCTGCCCTTTGAGATCTCCTTTAGCTGATATGCAATGCCGCCGGTGATAATCATCCCCAGCGCAAACTGCGCTGCTGTCCCCGCCCGGAATCCCGCCGTCCCTTCAACCCCGAAAACACGCGGGAAGACCTTCTGTGTGAGCGCCAGCGTGAAGTTATGGAAGAGGGCAAGGCTTCGTATCAGCTCGCCCGTCTTTGTGCCTGCAGGCGCCTTCTCGTTAATCCATGAGTATTGCCTTGCTCCCGGAGTAACAATCGCAGTATTCGCTTCCTCGTGCATCATGGCAGCCACTTTTACAGCCGTCTCTCGTATCGCCGGAGCGTCCCCGAGCATTTTGATTGATACAGGCGTTATCATCTCATTGCCCATGATGTCAACGCCTTTTGCCTGCTTGATGATGTTCCACTCCGCCTCTCGGATCCCATATCTGTCAAGCATCCGGCTAAAGTGCGGGTCCATTGTCTTAAAGTCCTGTCCTGCTTTAATCGCGTCATTCATGTGGAAGCCTATAAGCATCTGATATGAGCGCTGCATAGAGTCCGTCCACCATTTCATTCCAGAGAGCCTTATCGTTGCGTTTGCAAATTTACTCGGTAATG
>SCSY01000095.1 GCA_004298625.1 Nitrospirota bacterium
GCCTTTGCGCAGGCCGGTGCCGACTCGCAACAATTCCCTCTGGTAAATTCCATAGAGGTGAAGGGCCTCAAGAGGATAGAGGAGGGGGCTGTAAAATCCAGGATAACGCATAAAACAGGCGAACCGTTGGCAAGCGAGAAGACTACAAACGACATTAAAAACATTTATAAGATGGGTTACTTCGATGATGTAAGGGTTGAGCTGGAGCCGTTTGAGGGCGGAGTAAAATTGATATACCTGATAAAGGAAAAGCCGACAATCAGAAAGATAGATTTTCAGGGCAATAAGGAGTTTGATGACGAAAAGCTGAAAGAAAAGATAACAATAACGCCTAATTCCATAGCAGATATTGTTTTGATTCAGGATAATGCCGACAAACTCCGCGCCTTTTATGAGGAAGAGGGCTATTGGCTGTCTGTGATTGTCCCTGTTGTGAACAAGACAAGCGCTGATGAGGTTTCACTTACCTATCAGATAGAGGAGGGCCCCAAGGTAAAGATAAAGGACATAATCATTGAGGGCAATAAGGCTATGTCAACAAAAGACATAAAGAAGGTCATGAAGACGGACACCTGGTGGTTATTTTCCTTTGTAACGTCTTCAGGATACTACAAAAAAGACGAGATGAATTTTGATCTGGAAAAGATAAGAGATCTGTATTTCAACAATGGTTATATTAAAGTCGCCGTAACAGACCCCAAAATCAGGATGACAAGCGACAAGGAAGGGATGATAATAACAATCTCTATTTCCGAAGGAGACCAGTTCAGTATCTCCTCTATAGGGCTTGACGGCAACAAGGCATTTTCAGAAGATGAATTAAGAAAGAAAATAAAGTCCACTCCCAAGGATGTCTTAAACAGGTCGGTGCTCAGGAAAGACGTAAATGCTATGGTGGATATGTATTCGGAAAAAGGCTATGCGCTTGTGAGCATATATCCCGACCTGACGCCTGATGACGCCTCAAAGCAGGTCAAGGTAATCTTTAAGGTAGACGAAGGCGATATTTACAGGATAGGAAGGATCGAGATATCCGGGAATACGAGGACCAGGGATAAGGTTATAAGGCGAGAGGTGCGTTTCGATGAGGGGGAGATATTTAACAGCTCTCTCCTTAAAAGGACTTACGAGAGGATTAATAACCTTAATTATTTTGAAACCGTTGAGATGCAGCCGAGGCCGCGGCCGGAAGAAAAACTCGTGGACATTGACATAAAGGTGAAAGAAAAACCGACGGGCTTTCTCAGCGTGGGAGGCGGATACA
Source organism: Nitrospirota bacterium (assembly GCA_004298625.1). Classification (GTDB taxonomy): domain Bacteria; phylum Nitrospirota; class Thermodesulfovibrionia; order Thermodesulfovibrionales; family UBA1546; genus SCSY01. The sequence goes on from SCSY01000095.1 coordinate 1,265, forward strand.
GCTCTGTTGATAAGCTGATAGGCACGGTAGATATCACACAATCCAATCTTTTTGGAAGAGGCCAGTATATAAAGTTAAAAGGCGAAGTCGGCGGCAGGAGTTCGTTCTATGAGCTTTCGTTCAGGGATCCGTGGTTTCTGGATAAACCGGTCTTATTCGGCACCGGCATATATAAGACGACAAGAAAGTTTATAGGCTATGACAGAAAAGGAGTAGGTTTTGATGTGTCGCTCGGCAAGAGCCTGGCTGAATACTGGCGAGGCGATATTACATATAACTATGAAAAAGCTGTTATCTATAATGTGGACTCGAATGCCTCATCATTAATAAAGTCCCAGGAGGGCTCAAAGACAACGAGCAGCATTACGCCCGGGGTCAGCAGGGACACCAGAGACAATTTTTTGGACCCTCACACCGGCTCAAGGAATTCCGTGTATGTGACTTATGCAGGGCTTGGCGGAGACAACAATTTTGTGAAGGCAAATGTTGAATCGGGCTGGTTTTTCCCCATATACGAAACTACCTTTTCTCTGAGGGGCCGCTATGGTTACGGCTCCGGCGTTTCCGGCAAGCCGTTGCCGTTGTATGAAAGGTATTATGTCGGCGGCATATATACCGTAAGAGGACTCGGCTTTGGCGAGGCAGGTCCCAGAGACAGCAACGGCAGGGTTATCGGGGGCACAAAGCAGGCTATCTTTAATGCCGAATATGTCTTCCCGTTGATCACCGAGCTGAAGCTCAAGGGAGTTATTTTTTATGATGCAGGCAAGGCGTATGATTCATGGAACGAAGAGAGTTTTAGAAATACCGCGGGCGGCGGAATCAGATGGATTTCTCCGATAGGGCCGCTGAGGGTGGAGTGGGGATATAATCTCGATCAGAAAGCAGGAGAGAGACAAAGCCGGTGGGAGTTCACATTCGGCACTTTTTTCTAAATAAAAATTTACAAGGAGGAAAGAATGAAAAAAATATTTTTGTCGGCGCTGGTTACGGTCATGCTTGCTGCGACAACGACAATGGCGGAGGAGACGCTGAAGATGGGGTACATTGATCTGCAGCGCGCGCTTGTAGAATCCGATGCAGGTAAAAAAGCAAAGGTGGATCTTGATTCCATCGAGAAATCAAAAAAAGCAGTGATAGACGAGAAGGTCAAGTCCATTAACAAGATCGAGGAGGAACTCGGTAAACAGTCATCGGTTCTTTCAGCCGAGGCAAGAAAGGGCAGGGAAGAGGAACTGGAGAGGCTTCAGAGGGATTTCCAGAGACTTGTCTCAGACGCCAGGGCAGAGCTTCAAAAGAAGGAGCAGGAGCTTACGGATGCTATTCTCAAGGATATGAGCGAGGTTGTGGATGTATACGGCAAGGAAGAGGGCTATACAATTATTGTTAGAAGCGAAGTCATTCTTCATGCAAAAAAAGAACTCGACATTACTGATGTGATAATAAAAAAATTCAACGAGATAAAAGAGAAGTCAAAGGACGAGCCGAAGGAAAAGCCGAAGGAAAAATCAAAAGGCAAGAAGTAAGACAAATCCCGCATGACTATAAGTGCAGCCCGCACGGGCTGCCCTTATTTATTTCTCGGTGCAGCATCTCGGCTCCGGCGAACCGAGGTCTCCATAGTGGATGAGGCTGTGCGCAGGACATCCTCCGTGACAGCTTTTGTGAAGAATGCAGGAAGTTTGGGGACATTTGTTGCCGGTGAAGGTTCTGAAGAATTCAAGCCTTCTGTGATTCCATATACTTTTAAAGCTGTCATGAAGGAGATTTCCGAGCCTGAATTCTTTTCTCCCGAAAAACAGATTGCACGGATAGACCGAGCCGTCCGGCAGTAGGCCTAATTTTGTTATGCCGGCCGGACATCTGGCACTGGAAAGCTCCGGATAATTCGTGATATCCGGGATGAAGCCGGAACAATATACTGCGCGCGTCATTGGTAATTTAAGTCTTTGAAGCGAGAACAGGAACTGGGGAAACGGCATGGCGTTTTTAATATGCCTGTTTGTGATCACATCGGGATAAAGAAGATAAAATTCGTCCGGGACTGAAATAAGTATCCTTTTTAATAATTTCATGTCAATGTCTTCGAGAAAAACCATTTTTGCCGCCGGCCTGTATTTCGTTATAAACGCCTTCAGCTTTTTGAAGGAAGGCCTGTTGTTGATTGAAATCCCGACGTTGACGTTTGTAAACCTTTCCATGATCTCCGACAGCGCAGCTATGTCTGTTCCATTGGAACTCAGATTAAGGTAAAGATTTTTCTTTCCGGCATATTCAATCATGCTTACAATATCCCTGTGAAGGGTGGGCTCTCCGCCCATTATATCCAGGGTATTTATATTCAGATCAGCCAGTATGCCGGCTATATCTTTAAAGTCACTCAGCGTTATATCGTCACAATGGGGCATTGCCTGATTGAAACAAAAATCACAGGAGAGATTGCACCTCATGGTCGGATAAAATTGTATATAATCTGGAGCTGTTCTCATGGTGCCTCTTTTTTTCAAATTCTATCCTATTTGAAAACTCCCTGCAAATCATTTAGAATTGATTTTGCCGGCATGAAGATGTTTAATATAATAATGGGTAGTAAAAAAATAAGTGAGAAAGCCGCTGCGTTTCCGCCATGACGCTATTTTTATTGACCTTTTTTTTAATCTACGCCGGAACGCATGTCTATGCATTCCTTAGGACAAAGGCAGCCTTAGCCTTTGGCGCTGCTACGGGTATTTATCTGGCGGCCTTTATGCTGTTAATGATCTTTGCACCGATTATCGTGCGTCAGTTGGAAAAATACGGGCTTGAGATTTCTGCGCGTCTCATGTCTTATACGGGTTATATCTGGCTGGCAATCCTGTTTTTGTTTTTTTCCTCCTCGCTTGCCTTTGATCTTTATCGCTTTCTGGTATATGCCGGAGGGCTTATACTCAGGAAGGATTTATCAGGCATTGGCATTTCCGTCAGATTGTCTTTTTTCATATCTTTTTTTCTTGCAGTTATAATAAGTTTTTACGGTTATTTTGAGGCAAGAAACATTATTACCGAGCGGATAGTGATTAAGACCTCTAAAATTTCCAAGGAAACCGGCAGGCTTAAGATAGTCCAGATTTCAGATGTTCATATCGGGCTGATTATCAGAGAAGAAAGATTAAAGAGGATCCTGGAGCAGGTAAGGACTATGTCTCCTGATATTTTAGTATCAACAGGGGATCTTGTAGACGGGCAGATTAACGGCCTTGCAGGGATTGCCGGACTCTTTAAGGAGATTAATCCCAGATACGGCAAGTTTGCGATAACAGGGAACCATGAATTTTATGCAGGGCTTGATCAGGCGCTGGCCTTTACAAGGGAGGCTGGTTTCTTGGTTTTGAGAGGAAACGCATTAACTGTTGAGGGCGTGATTAACATCGCTGGAGTTGATGACCCTCAGGGCAAAACTTATGGCATTAGCAAGGGCGTTTCCGAAAGGGAACTCCTGTCGGAACTTCAGGGAGATCTGTTCACTTTATTGCTCAAACACAGGCCTGTTGTGAATAAGGCTGCTATCGGTCTTTTTGATCTGCAGCTTTCGGGACACGTCCATAAGGGGCAGATATTTCCGTT
>SCSY01000096.1 GCA_004298625.1 Nitrospirota bacterium
GCTATTGATCTTGGGACACCTCGGATAGATAAACATATGGGGGATATCAGCTTCTTGCAGTGTCTTATCAAATTCTCCAAGGTTTTCTGAGCCATTGTCAGTTTGCCAGTCTTTGATCTGGAGGGGATAAAATGCACGGAACCTCTCATAGAAGTCCTTCATGTTCTTGCTATTAAGGCGCTTGTAGTTGAGCGTTAGGGCAAACTTCAGCTTCGCATCAATGGCGTTGTAGAAGTAGTCCTTTACCCCATCTGTTACCCGCTCCACCGTGTCTGCTATGATATGGCCAAAGTCCTCATGCCGGGGAGAACGTTTTACCCTGAGACGCTTCTGTTGTATTGGTTTTTTTCGGTTGGGATCGTGGTACACCCTTCCGGTATTCTGGTAGAAAAGCTTGTGCTGTTTGATAATTTTGCCAATCGTGGACTCTGCTATGGTCTTCAATGCGTTGCTCTGACAGAATTCATCCAGAAGGGGTTTTATTTTCTCTTTTCCCAGTTTCGGATGCTTCTGTCTTATCTGTCTGATAAACTGGACTATTTCGGTTGCTACTATCATTGTCCTTGTCCGCCTGGGCCTGGTCGACTTTGGTAGCAGCCCCTCAAGGGCTCCTTCATGCCTATTGAGCTTCTGTCTCCATCGGCTAATCACTTTCCGGTCTGCTCCAAAGGCTTCCTTTGTGGCCTGTTCCCCGTACTGTTTATAAAACTCCATGATCCGCAGCCGCTGCTGGGCGACTTCATCTCTACTGAATTTCCTGAGGCTTGAAAGCATCTGCTGATACCTCCTATAGCCTCGTATCCTACTAAAAATTGAGTATGCACGTGCATAATGGTCCAATTACTCCCTAATGTCGCATATGTATCGTAACTTTTCCAGATGTAAGAGAGAAAGAAAGCGCAGAAATTCAAAGGTAAGGTAAAAGGGCTTTTTTGTTCATCTGGCATAGGATATAATACTGTATGGGACCGGCTAACCAAAAGTCTATTCCACTGACAGTTGCAATCATTCTTTCATTAATATTCCATACCTCCATTATCGCCGCTGTTCCTCTTGCCGGGGTATTTAATTTTAGAGGGCTTCTCAGCGACAGGCCGCTTTACGCAAAGATAGTATCTGAAAACTCACGGGAACACGCTTCTCGAAGGCCGGCAAGAAAAACGCCTGTTTATCCGTCAGCAGGGGATGAAGATATATTATCAAATAATAATAAACCTTCTGAAAGGGAAGATGCCCTTGAGCCGGCATCAGAAAAAGACGGCCCCAAATTAAATACTGAAAAAAATCCTGCAGAAGACATTGCTAAAAATGAAATAAATCCTATGCCTGCCGCAAAAAAAGAAGAGCTAATTCAACTGCTGCAGGTCTCAAAGGAAAGTTTTTTTTATGATATATACTGGTTGGGCATACACGTTGGAAATGCGGTTCTCGAGGCGTCAAACAGCAAGGGCCTTGTAAGAATAACCTCGCAGGTTCATTCCGCTCCATTCATATCCACTTTTTATAAGGTAGAGGATTATGCGGAAAGCAATGTGATAAACGGCAGGCCTGCGACATTTAAAATAAAACAGAGAGAGGG
>SCSY01000097.1 GCA_004298625.1 Nitrospirota bacterium
AGGGGATTAAGGGGTGGTAAGTGGAGCAATCCTTACAAACCACCCCCTGCCCCTCCTTAACCAAGGAGGGGAATTTCGGGAGAGGCGAGAAAAAACAATGCGTTTTTGAATGAAAAAATCTGTTATAATTATCTATGCGTATTTTGTTATTACTCATTTTAGCTATAAGCGGATACCAACTATCCGCCATCAGCCCTGTTTACGCCTCCGGCGCATGCGACGCCGATTGCACAAAATGCCACACCCTCAGCACAAATGAGGTGCAGGCTATCCTCGCAAAGATCAAGAACCCGGAGGCAAAGATCCTGAAGATTCAGCTGAGCCCTGCAAGGGGGCTTTGGGAAGTTGCCGTAGAAAATAAGGGACAGCGTGGGCTTTTCTATGTTGATTTCTCAAAAAAGTATCTGATACCCGGCCCTATTATCGAGGTAAATGCGGCAGTTGACAGAACCAAAGAGAGGGTAGCTGAACTTAATAAGGGAAGGAAGATTGACCGCTCCCGCATCCCTCTTAAAAATGCCCTGCTGCTCGGAGACAAGGCTGCAAAAAATAAAGTAATTGTCTTTACGGACCCTGACTGCCCGTTCTGCGGAAAATTCCATGCAGAGCTTAAAAAAGTCGCGGAGCAGAGAAAGGACATTGCCTTTTACATAAAACTATTGCCTTTGATAAAACTGCATCCCGACGCCTACTGGAAGTCAAAGAGCGTGGTATGCAATAAATCCTTAAAACTTCTTGAGGATAATTTCGATAAAAAACCCATACCGAAAACCGACTGCGAGACAAAAGAGATTGACGAGAACATCAAGCTCGCAGAACGTCTCGGTATCACCGGCACTCCCACGGCGATCATGCCTGACGGCTCCGTGCAAGTCGGATTTTTAGAGGCGGATAAACTTATAAAAATGATCGACTCAGGGAAGAATAGTAAATCCGTTAGGCAAAAATAAGAATTTTTCTGTTAAGATAAAGTTGATGGAGTTGAAACTATCGAGACATGCAAAAAACCGTAACAGAAAGATAGAGGCAACAATTTTTGAGATTGCAGAATGCATTGAAAATCCTGATAGCCATTATCTTCAGGATAACGGAAGAGAGGTCGCTATAAAGGCATTGGGCAATAAACTTCTTAAGATTGTTTTCAGGCAAAGCCTGGCAGGGTACGAGATTATTACAATCATTGATCGTAACCAGTAGGAGGAGAGATTTTATGAAGATAGAATATGACCTTTATGCAAAAGCCCTTTACATCAGGCTTCAGGAAAAGGAACGCAATAGAACCATTGAACTTAATGAAAATCTTAATATTGATATAGACGAAAAGGGCAATCTAATTGGGATTGAAATCCTTAACCCTGAAGAATATCCGATGGAAAAAATATTGAAACCAACTGTTGAGGAGTATACAAAAAAAGATGCCGAGACAATCACCCTTAAAAAAGAAACAGTATAAATATATAGCAACCTTCTTTTTAATTTTTGCTCTCGCGCTTATTTGCTCTTCTGCGTTTGCCGGCTACAAGATAATCCTTAAAAACGGCAGGGACTTTATTGTTGATAATTATACCGAAGCAGACGGGAAGATAAGGTTCTACAGAAGCGGCGGGATAATAGAGCTTGACAGGAGCAATATCGAGAGCATAAAAAAGGTGAAGGCTTCATCTCAGGCTGAGGAAACCGCTCCTTCTGAAACCGGAGCTGCAAAAAAAGATTCTGCCGACGGCCAGACCTCTGTTGACAAAGACAAGGATGCTCCTTCAAAGAAACAGGAGATTGAGAACAGACTGAGAGAGATTGGAAAGAAAAAAGAGGAACTTGGGAATGAGGACAAAAAAATAGCAGAGGACAGGAAAAAACTCGAAGAAGATAAGGCAAAGGAAGGCCATGTAACCTATGCCAGACAAAAAAGGGAATTCGAAAGGCGCGCGGCAGAGATAACAGAGAGGATAAGAAAATTTAACGAAGAACTCAACAGGGTTGATGATGAAGAGGCAAGGCTTGTAAAGGAATTACAGGAACTTAACGCCCCGAAGAAAAAGGAGTAGATTATTTTTTCTCCTGAATCACCTCAAAGACAAACGCCTGGCTCGCCTCGCCGCCGTGGCCGTCTGAAACAACTACGGTAAAGGAAGCCTTTCCCTTAAAATCTTCCGGCACATCCCATCTCAAAAGACCTGATGTCTTGTCAATTGTCATGCCTTGAGGCGCAGACTTAAGGGAATAAGCGAGCGCATCATTGTCGGCATCCGAGGCATTGACCTGATAGGTGAAAATATTTCCATCGAACCTGGAATTTTTGTCCACTATAATCATCGGAGGAAGATTTCTTATCTCCCTGTGAAGTATGACGGAACCGCCGTAAGCCTTTCCGTCATAAGGTGTTATCTTAATATCAATCTTATCTCCCCTTTTTATTGGAACTCCTATCTGCCGGTCCTTTCCTGCAGCCTCTTTATTTTTTGTCCATTCATATTGTATGGTCACCTCATCTCCGTCTGCATCGGTCGTAGCGGCCTCAATATACAGAGTATCGCCGGATTTGAAAATTTCGGGCATAATCTTGATTTTTGTCATTTCAGGAGGGGTATTTTTTACTTTTACTGCATCAAGCTGTTTCGGGCCGGTAGAAACAGGAGGTGTTGTAACAGGGGCAGAGACGCCGATGCCTGTAGCCTCAGGGGGTTTTTGCGTGCCGACCTCGGCAGGCTTTTCAGAAGAACAAGCTAAAAAAAACGATAGGGTTAAAATGCATAAAATTTTATGCATTTTCAATACTGGTAGAGTATGGATAATTTTGCCCTTTCCTCGGGGTTATCACGACTTTCCGCAACCATCTCGATAGTGTAGAGATACGGCTTGCTTTGCACAGTTACTTCGCCTGAATTTGAGGCAACAACCCCCGATTTCAGCAGGCCCTCATCACCGCCTGAATTGCCCTCGACAGTGTCCACTATCTTTGCATAAACCTTATATGTTGTGCCGATCCCTAACTCAAAGCTCATGTCATAGGTGGTGTTGTCAGTAGTGGTTATTGCTATGGATTTATTGCAATCCAGGTCGGACATCCAATTCCCTGTCATTATCTTGGCATTTATCCCTGTGTAAGTTGCGCCGCCGCTTGTGCCGGTGCATGTTGATGGAGTACCAGTGGTATAGCTCCATAAAGCAGGAAGGCCGGTGAGGACGCCTCTCGTTGCAATAAGCTGATATGCGACTGCTGTGCCGCCAAGTCCGGCTTCCTGAGCTGTTTTGTATCTTTTCTGAATTCCTGAAATCTCTGTCTGGGACATTATCATATAAACCAGCCCTGCCATGATCGCAAGCGAGATTGC
>SCSY01000098.1 GCA_004298625.1 Nitrospirota bacterium
GAAAAACCCAAGGACCCCGCGTCCGAGGTTGAGGCGATAATAGATGAGTTCAACATCCCGCGAAGATTTCCAAGGAATGTGGCTGAGGAAGCAAAGATGCTCTGTATTGCTCCTCCCTCGCTCTCTCTTCACAAAGGGGCAGAGGAAAAGAGAAAAGATCTGAGAGAGCTTCCTACGGTTACGATTGACGGAGAGAGGGCAAAAGACTTTGACGATGCGGTCTCGGTCAAACTTACAGAGCATGGTTACAGGCTCTGGGTGCATATAGCGGACGTAGGTTTCTATGTCCCATGGGATTCTGTTATTGACCTTGAAGCGAGAAAAAGAGGCACGAGTATATATTTCCCTGACAGAGTAACGCCCATGCTTCCGAAAGAACTGTCGGAAGACCTCTGTAGTCTTAAGCCGAAGGTTGACAGGCTTGCATTTACCGCTGAAATGGATTTTGACAGGCAAGGCGGGCTGCTGAATTCAAAATTTTACCCCAGTCTTATAAAAAGCGACGAGAGGATGACTTATACCTCTGTTAAGAAAATCCTGATCGATAATGACGGTCATGAGCGGGAGAAATACAACTACCTGCTGGGGCATTTTGAGCTGATGGCCGAGCTGTGCGGCATACTGAGACAGAAAAGGCTTTCAAGGGGAAGTCTTGATTTTGATCTTCCGGAACCTGAAGTTATGCTCGACCTGCAGGGCGTTCCGGAGGCGATAATAAGGGCAGAGCGGAATTTTGCGCACATAATCATCGAGGAATTCATGATAGCCGCAAATGAGGCCGTTGCAGAACATCTTGCAGGGCTTGAGGTACCGAGTCTTTACAGGATACACGAGGAACCCGATTCGATGAAACTTGCAGATATTATGAGGGTCATAAAGCCGCTGAGCAGGGTCGGGAAGCTTCAAGAGCCGAAGGATTTTTCGTTGCTCCTGCAGGGCATTAAAGGAAAACCCGAAGAGGAGATAGTAAATTATATGGTCTTAAGGAGCCTCAAGCAGGCAAAATATTCCACTGTAAATGTAGGACACTTTGGACTTGCCTCGGAATGCTACACCCATTTTACGTCGCCCATAAGACGGTATCCCGATCTTGTGGTCCACAGGATATTAAGAGAGGCGCTGAATAAAACGCGGTTTTCGGATAAGAGAAAGCAGGAACTTGAAAAACTTCTCCCTGATATTGCCTCCGGTTCATCACGGATGGAACGTCTTTCCAACGAGGCCGAGAAAGAGGTTATTAATGCAATGCGGGTATGGTTTATGAAAGACAAGGTGGGCGGAGAATTCGAAGGCAGGGTCGTAAATGTTACCCCGTACGGCCTGAAGATAAGGCTTAAGGATTTTTATGTTGAGGGCTTTGCCCATGTTTCGTATATGACCGATGATTTTTATGAGTTTAATGAACGCGCCTTCAGTCTCTGCGGCAAGAACACAAAGCGCTCGTTCGCCATAGGAAAGGAATTAAATGTCAGGATAGATAAAGTCGACATGGAGGAGAGGGCGATAATATTCGGGATGTAGAATTTAGCCTCTCCATCTTCGCATGTTACATTTTTATTTAATTCTATCAACCCAATAATTTGGTTTTCTGTGTAAGTGCGCAAATGCAAGAATAACTATTCCGTTTTCTTGAACTGAGTAAATTATTTTATAAGGAAATTTACGGGTGAGATACCGCCGGGTTTCTTTGCGATCAGGTGGCCACGCTTGAGGAAATTGCTGAATACGAAGAAGGCCATTTTTTATTTCATTCTCAAACTTAGCGCCTAAACCTGCCTGTTCAATTTCATAAAATTCTTTTGCCTCATTAAATTCTACTTGGGCAATTTCAAGAATTCTTATTTCCATAATTATTTTTTCTTGAACATATCCTCAAACGATACAGTCTTTAGCTTTCCGGCTTTATACGCCTTAAGCCTTTTTTCTGCTTCTTCCGCCCATATTTTCTCAATTTCAGGGTCAGGCACATCCAAGCTTTTCATTAAGGCTTCGATAACGATGGATTTCTCTGCTGGTTTAAGGTGCAATGCTTTTGATATTATTTCTTTTGTAGGTGACATAATTTTACCTCTCAATTATTTTTTTATATTCTAATAAATTATACCATAATTTAAAAACCATTAAATTTTTGAAATATATTCATCTTTGGAGGAAAGGGCGATAATATTCAGGATTTAGAGGAGGAAGTTATGATTTGCGCCTGTAATTTTTCCCATAGCTGCTATTTTGTCAAGAAATAGGGTATGTGTCCCTAATTAAATTTCTATTAGGCCGCACGATTTGAGGGCTTCAGTTAATTCTTTGCCTTTTGCTTTTGCAGAGCCTGCTTGCGCAGCCCGGAATGCTGCCCACAGGCAAAAGGATTTTCTGTATTCATTTATGGCGTAGTTCATTTTATTTTAGCTTTAACATTATATTTTCCATTACTTCCATAATATGGTGGAATATATACCGCGGGTAGGGACATAGTCAAGCTAAAAACTAAAAAACTTTCGAAAGAAAAATATCCGAATTACAGAAATCGTCTTATGTTATTATGAAATACTCGGATTGCGGAGGATTAAATTGTTCCAAAAACTTGTTCTTTATTTAAAGCTCATTAAATTTTCTCATTCCATATTCGCGCTTCCCTTTGCGATGACTGCCGCTATTATCGCTGCATCAGGCATTCCTTCCTTGAAGCAGATATTCTGGATAGTCGTTGCCATGGTCGGCGCAAGATCGGGAGCAATGGGATTAAATAGGATTATTGACAGAAAGATTGATGCTGAAAACCCAAGAACTGCAATGAGGGAGATTCCCGCAGGGAAGGTTAGAGTTGCAGACGCAATAGTTTTCACGATAATTTCATTTGCAGTTCTTATCCTTGCCGCTTATATGCTTAATCCCTTATGCCTTAAACTTTCTCCGATAGCGATAGCAGTCTTATTTCTTTACTCATACACAAAGAGATTCACATGGCTTTCTCATTTTGTGCTGGGACTGTCGCTCTCGGCAGCGCCTCTGGGCGCATGGATTGCTGTAAGGGGCTCATTTGACTGGCAGATATCGCCGCTTGTCCTTGCGGTGATATTCTGGCTTGCGGGGTTTGACGTTCTTTACGCATTACAGGACATAGAGTTCGATAAGGCATTCGGTTTATATTCGCTCCCAAAGAGATTCGGCATTAAAAAAGCATTGATGCTTTCAGGCGTATTCCATTTTATTGCATGGGGACTGCTTGCCTTTACCGGGATTATTTTTGACCTCGGAATATTTTACTGGATGGGCATGGTGATTGCCGGCATACTTTTTATCTATGAGCATTCACTCGTGAAACCCGGCGACCTCAGTAAGCTCGATATGGCATTTTTCAATATGAACGGTTATATCAGCATGACGGTATTTGTGTTTACACTGCTTGATTACCTTTTCTGATTTTTCTTTTATGGTAAAATTTATCAGTACAGATTTTATGAGGAGATGACCGATGCCATTTTACAAGAGATTAGGTTTTTGGATTTTTGTGGCAATAATATCTATTGCGGCTTTTTTTATTATCAAGAGGACTTTTAACTCTATTGAGGTAAAGGTATTGCCGGCAACCAGACAGGAACTCACTATTACGGTGACCGCAACTTCAACCGGCACGATAAAGTCCGAGAGGGAAATGAAGATTACGGCCCAGCGGATGGGAAGGATTTCGAGGCTGTTTGTTGAAGAAGGCGATGTGGTCGGGCCGGGCTCGAAAATAGCAGAGCTTGATACCGAAGAGGCGTATATGAATCTCCAGATGGCACAGGCGTCTATGGATAAGGCAAAGGCAATCCTGAACGAGACCGAAACAAGATTGAAGAGGCTTAACGAACTGAGGGAGAAGGGCTACATATCGCAGATAGATTTGGATTCCGTCCGGAGGGAAAATGATGTTGCAGATGCCGCTCTAAGGGAGGCAAAAAATTCGCTTTCACTCGCTAAGTTAAACTACGATTATTCATTTATAAAATCTCCCATTAATGGAGTTATTACTTCAAGGCCGGTCAAGCTTGGCGAGACGGCTGCAAAGGGCGCATTGGTGGTCAACATCGTCTCAACACAGGATTTGTATATCGAGGCATTTATAGATGAGGCTGATGTTGCAAGGGTGAAGCCGGGACTGGAAGTCAATATATCCATGGATGCATATCAGGGGAAAGTTTTTAAGGGAGAGGTTTATATGATATCGCCTGTCGTTCTCGGCGGGAAACAGGAGACCAGGACGTTTGAGGCAAGGACAAGGTTCAGGGAAAAAGGGCCTCTGATAAAGCCGGGGATGTCGGCAGACGTAGAGATTATTGCAGACAGCGTTAAAGACGCCATTGTAGTTCCTTCTCAGGCAATAATCGAAAGGGATGGCAAGAAACTTGTTTTCGTAAAGAAAGGGCGCAAGGCAGCGCTTGTCTCTGTTGAGACGGGTCGTTTCAACTGGAGTTTTACGGAGATAGTATCAGGCATTAAAGACGGTGATGTAGTTATCACAAATCCTGATGTGAGTGGTCTTGCCGACGGTAAGAGGGTAAAAGAAGCAAAAAAAGCAAAGTGATGGTAATAACGCTCAGGGATATAAAGAAGGCTTATGTTCTGCCGAGAGTAACCATCGAGGTACTGAAAGGCATACACCTGGAAGTTGCGGAAAAAGAGATGGTGGCTATAATGGGGCCGTCGGGATCCGGCAAATCAACTCTTCTCCACATAATAGGGTGTCTTGACAGGCCGACATCAGGCGCATATCTGCTTATTGACGTTGACGTCAGCCGGAAAACGGATAATGAGCTTGCGGAAATAAGAAATAAAAGGCTCGGGTTTGTATTTCAGAGCTTTAATCTCCTGCCGAGGTTTCCTGCCTGGAAAAATGTTGAGCTGCCCTTGCTCTATAGCGGAGTTGCCGCTGCTGAAAGAAAACAGCGGGCGTTGGATATTCTTGCGAAGGTCGGTCTCTCTCACAGGGCGGACCATTACCCGAATGAACTTTCAGGCGGCGAGCAGCAGAGGGTTGCAATTGCGAGGGCTCTCATTAATAATCCGGCAATAATCCTTGCCGACGAACCAACGGGAAATCTGGACAGCCGTTCGGGGAAAGAGATCATTGACATTTTTAAAACTTTAAATAACGAAGGGGTTACGATCGTGCTTGTCACGCATGAAAAAGAGATAGCCGAACAGGCAACGAGGATAGTTACGATAAAGGACGGGGTCTGCTCCAGTGGATGTTATTGAGATAATAAAAGTCTCCAAAGACTCCCTGATGAGCAATAAGGTGAGGTCGTTTCTTACCATGCTGGGGGTCATCATCGGCGTTGCAGCCGTAATACTCCTTGTCTCTATCGGTGAAGGCGCAAGGAAATACATACGAAAAGAACTTGGCGAGCTCGGTTCAAATATCCTTGTAATAGTTCCGGGAAAAACGGCAAAAGAGGGCGGCATGCATATGGGCACAAGCAGCGTGAGAAAACTCGTCTATGACGATGCGGTCTTGATTGAAAAGCGTTCAAAGAGCGTGCTTTATGCATCCCCGATACTTGTAGGCACATCATGGATAAAACATCTCGGCAAGAGCAGGGACACCTACATCGTAGGCGGCAATGAAAACTATTTTGAGATGAGAAACCTCAAAATAGAAACAGGCAGGGCTATAAATTCATCCGACGTTGACGCAAAAAGACGAGTCTGTGTATTGGGGATGACGGTAAAAAAAGAGGTCCTTGGAGATATAAATCCTCTCGGCGTTGCCGTTACGATAGGAGATGCAAAATACAGGGTGATAGGCGTGATGCAGCATAAAGGAGTGGCGTTGGGTTTTGACATAGACGATGTTGTATTTATACCCGTGACAACTGCGCGTGAACTTTTTGATACCGACAGGCTTTTTAATATAACCGTAAAGGTCAGGAATGCGGAATTACTTCAGGACGCAAAGAAGGAAATAAAAGAAATTCTTATGAAAAAGCATTCCAATAAAGAGGACTTTACTATAATGAGTCAGGACGAGATGGTTGCGGTTATGGGAAAGATATTGAATATTATGACTGCCGTGCTTGCAGGCATTGCCGCAATATCTCTCGTTGTCGGAGGCATCGGCATAATGAACATAATGCTTGTATCGGTCAGGGAGAGGACCCGCGAGATAGGCATCAGGAAGGCGCTCGGCGCAAAGAACAGGGATATT
>SCSY01000099.1 GCA_004298625.1 Nitrospirota bacterium
CTTTGCCTTCATTATATTTATGAATCAGCATTGAGATAAGGGATTGATACGGAATGCCCTCTTCGATTGCCTTTGCTCTGATTTTCTTTAAATCCCGCTCACTCATTCGGATGTTTATCCTCTTTTGTTTATTCAGGCTGTATCGGGCATATTCCTCGTATTGTTTCTTTTCCTTTTTAGTGAGGTCGGAAATCCATCCTTCATTTTCAAGTGACCTTGCCAATTCCATCTCGTCTTTATCCATGTATGTTGCCTTTTTCATTTTTTGCCTCCAAAATACTTTTTTGTTGCTTTGCTGTTTGGTATTAATTCAATCATCATTATCTTTTTTCCCTTGATTACATTTATAGCATAGAGTTTGCAAATTATCTATTTTTGATAAACCGCCCCTTGCAACAGGGATAATATGATCTATTTCAAGTTTAACGCTTTTATCTTCCTTCGGCGTTGCGCCGCATTTGACGCATCTAAAATTATCTCTTTTTAGTACTTTCATGCGAGTTGTCGGAGATATTGGTTCTCGGCTATTTTTATTTTTCCGTCTATATAATTCTTCTTCGGGTAGTTGTCCTTCTTGAACTTGAACTATAAGTTTTGCTAAATACCCTAATCCCCCATACACATTCTGATAACTGTTAACTCTAAACGGGAGTTTGTTTTTGCTTAAATATGTTTCAAGCTGTCTATATGATGGTACAGCGTCGTTTTCTTGCCAACAAAGCTTAAAATGTTTAACCATTTCTTTCAATTCTAATTTACAGCTTCTTTCGGCTCTTATGCCCGCGGCAAGAAGCGCTTTTCCCCATGTGTCGAACCTTGTTCTAATTGTTTCAGAAGTTGCAATACGAGAAGGCCATTTATTATATTCACGCATGCCAAAAGTATCTTTTCCGCAGATTTCATGGAATTCTTTTAGTGACTGGATAATTTCGGGTTTGGAAAATTGGGTTTTTTGTCTATCAATTTTGTATTTATAATTTTCCATCATTTTTTATCTAACATTCTTTTTTATATTGTCGCAACATTTATCTGCCTGTTTATATCAAACCAGGGGCAATTTGTCAACAGCACTCAGATAAACCTTTCACTTCACTTGAAAAACCACGCCCCCTTGTTTATTATAAAGGCATAAAACATGAGACAATCCCGGATGTGCCAATTCTCAATCATTCAGAAAACCTTTTTGCTGCTTTTTTTGTTTTTTTATCAGACAGGCATTTCAGCAGCCTTCGAAGGTTTCTACACCATACAGGCAGCAAAGTATACCCCTGCCTCTTACAGTTCTGCAAAAAAATATTTCAATACGCTTTATGAAACCTTAAAAGATGATGAGCACAATTATCTCAGGATAGAACAGAAAGACAATAATATTGTTATAAGAATAGGAAAATTTGACGACTATGCCGGGGCTGCGAACTTATTGGAAAAAATCAAACCCCTGGCGCGTAACGCTTCCATAGTAAAGGCTGTTGATTCAGAAGACATGTTTGTCGTAGACCTCTATGAAAAAACTTCTTCGCCTTCGGATAAAGATACCCCTGTATCTTCTAAGAATGAGGCATCTCCGGAAGTCCCGGCCCGGCCTGAACAGGTAATTGAAGAATATTACACCTTGCAGGTAAAAAAATTTTCCAAAATAGAACAGGCCTCGAACGCGTTTAATGTATTGGCTCTAAAATTGAAGGAAGACTATCTCAAAGACCTCAGGATAGAGAAGATAAAAGGATATTTCAGCGTAAGGCTTGGAAAACTTAAGGACTACTCCTCTGCAAAGACCCTGCTTGCACGCACAAAAAACGTAACGCCAGGCGCAATTATTATAAAAAGCAAAAAGGCGAATGAACAGGTAATAAGCACATACGAAAAAACCTCTTTTCCCCTAATCATAGTTGAAAAATCAGGAACCTCTGCAGAAGAAACCGGCCAGAGCGAAAAAAATCAGAAGCCGGGATCTGAAAAACAAAATAATGAAGTTGTGCTGCTATTAAAAGATGTTTCAAGCCAGTATGGCAAAGAAAACTACGGAAAAGCTGCAGAGCTTTTAAGGAAAGGCATTGAAAAGTGGCCTGATAATCCGGACCTTTATTCATGGTACGGCGCGGCGCTTATCAATATGCATTATCCTGAAACTGCCCTCCAGCAGTACAAAAAGGCAGTTGAGATATCACCGGATGTGCCTGATTACCATGCCGGCGTCGGAATCAGCCTTGTCAACATTTATATGGACAGGGCCAGGGAGTCTATAGATGCTTTCAAAAAAGCAATCGAACTCGACCCGAATAATGTCGCCGGCCTTGAAGGTCTTGGTTTTGTTTACACAAGCATAGGCAAAAAAGACCTGGCTCTGGAAGTATACAACCGCCTTAAACCCCTTGATAAAGATGCGGCGTTCCGGCTTTCTCAGGTTATAACAGGGGAAATCAATTGGGAAGCAAGATAAGAAATTTTTAGCTGCATTTTAGTTATCATCCCGGAGGCCAGTGCATGTGGCGGCCGCCGAGGATATGGAGATGAATATGAAAAACCGTCTGCCCTGATTCAGGGTTACAGTTCATCACAAGCCTGAAACCCCGCTCTGCTATGCCTTTATCCTTTGCAATTCTGTTTGCAACCTGAAACATATGGCCGAGAAGCCCATTGTCTTCTTTCTTAAGTTCAAGGTTTGTAGAGATATGTTTTTTGGGAATTACCAGAGTATGAACAGGCGCCTGGGGATTAACATCCTCAAAGGCTATGACCAGGTCGTCTTCGTAAATTATTTTAGCGGGTATTTTCTTCTCTGTTATATTACAGAATATGCAACCCATGAAACCCTCCGTTTATATTGCTGTAATTTTTTTGCCTTGTATTAGAAAATCTACATTCTTTCAGGCGCGCTTAACCCTAAAATCTCAAACCCGTCCTTGATAACAACCCTTATCGCCTCGCAGAGGGACAGTCTTGCCCCTGTAAGACGGATATCATCCGTTACAACTTTATATTTATGATAATAAGGATGAAACATCCCCGCAATCTCCTGGAGAAAGAAAGTGATCCTGTGCGGCTCATGCGCTATCACAGCACCTTCAAAGATTATGGGATAAGAAAGAAGTTTTTTTATTATCCTCACTTCTTCCTGTGCGCTCAGCAGGCCGAGATCCGTATCTTCGAGCCCTCCGGTATCAAATCCCTTTGTCTTTGCATTGGCAAAGATGCTGTTTATGCGCGCGTTGGCGTATTGGACATAAAAAACAGGGTTCTCCGCGGACTGGGCCTTTGCGACCTCGAGATCGAACTCCAGATGACTGTCTGAGCGTCTCGTAAGGAAAATGAACTTCGCAGTGTCCGCGCCGACCTCGGCGATTACTTCCCTTAACGATACAAATTCACCTGTCCTTTTTGACATCTGCACGGGCTTTCCTCCCCTCAGGAGAGAAACCATCTGAACAAGCAAAACCCTGAGGCTTTCCTTCGGGTAGCCGAGCGCCTGAATAACGGCCTGAACCCTCGGTATATATCCGTGGTGATCGGCGCCCCAGATATCAATAAGCTCGTCGAACTTTTTTTCAATCTTCTTCCTGTGGTATGCGATATCAGACGTAAAATATGTATATTCTCCGTCCTGTTTTACAAGGACCCTGTCTTTGTCATCGCCGAAATCCGTGGACCTGAACCATGTAGCCCCGTCCTTTTCAAAGATATGACCATGCGACCTGAGATCCTCTATCGCCTTGGTTACATCGCTGCTTTTATAAAGCTCCCGCTCACTCTGCCAGGTATCAAATAAAACTCCGAATTCCCCGAGGTCTTTTTTTATAATATCAAGCATCTTTCCGTAGGCAAACTCCTGCGCGGCGATTATGCCTTGTTGCGGGCTCTCTTTGAGAGCCGAGTGACAATATTTCTTGCCGACTTCTTTTTTGAATTCCTTTGCTACATCTTCGATATAATCTCCCCTGTATCCATCATCCGGGAAGGCATATTCTCCGGCTCCGCAGAGATGCATATACCTGGCAAAAACGGATTTGCCGAGCAACAGCACCTGTTTACCCGCGTCATTTATATAATATTCGCGCTCAACCTTATATCCGCCTGCTGTGAGAAGATTTGCCAATGCAGCGCCGAAGGCCGCGCCTCTGCCGTGTCCGAGGTGAAGAGGTCCCGTAGGATTAGCGCTTACAAATTCTATCTGTATCCTTTTCCCTTTGCCGATATTTTCCCTGAGAATTGCCGGTCCATCTGTTATAATTTTTCTGAGCTCCGAGTGGAGATATGCTTTTGAGAATGTGAAATTTATAAATCCGGGGCCGGCTATGTCTATCTTTTCAAATATCTCTTTCTCCTCTATCGCGCCTGCAATATCCTCCGCAATTTTTCTGGGCGGTTTTTTCAATATCTTTGAAAGCGACATCGCTACAGGCGTCGCGAGGTCTCCAAAAGACTCTTCCCGTGGGAGTTCTATCACAATCTCAGGCGAGGGAACGCCGAGCTTTTCAACAACTGTCTTTAATACATCATGCAGTCTTTTTTTCATAAGAATTAAGTTTACCCCGTTGCCGCAAAAACATCAATGGCCGGGGGTTTAGCGATAACTTACATGCGGGATTCGTGCTGCAAAACTTGACAGGGGCTCTTATTTTAAGGTATTTTATACTTTCTGTCTGTGCTCTTTTAAAATATTTTAAATCGGCCAATAGGGTGGGAAGTTTTTTTAAGGGCCTATAGCTCAGATGGTTAGAGCGCGCGCCTGATAAGCGCGAGGTCGATGGTTCGATTCCACCTAGGCCCACCATCGGGGGTGTAGCTCAGCTGGGAGAGCGCCTGGTTTGCAACCAGGAGGTCATCGGTTCGATCCCGTTCACCTCCACTTGATTTTTTTATTATTGAGTGGTAATATATCAGTTCTACTTGGAAATAAGGTTTCTGGTAGCGTTGCCGGAGGGGCAACACCCGTTCCCATTCCGAACACGGAAGTTAAGCCCTCCAGGGCCGATGATACTTTGACCGCGAGGTCATGGGAAAGTAGGTCGCTGCCAGATTAATATTAAAAAGCCTGTTGGAAAATCCGACAGGCTTTTTATTTTAATAGATGAACAGTTTTGGATCCTTATAGGCATGGCATTGACTGCAAAGTGTTGCGGCCCTTGCCTGTCCCACAATCCAGGAATGCGCCTTGTGGCAATCAAGGCAGTTTAACCCCTTTTTCATGTGAAAGCCATGCTGTCCTACGGCAGGCTCATTCCTATGGCATTCACTTGTGCAAGTGGCGGAGTTAGGATTTATTCGTCCATGAGGCTTGTGGCATTGATGGCAAAGAAGTCCGGACATAGGCCCTTTCATGGAAATTCCGGTATGACATTTAGTGCATCTGTCCTTTGGGATCATCGCCGGTGTTTTCTCTGAGAAAGAGTGGCACTTAAGGCACGAGAATGCCTCCATCCCGATTCCATGAACCCCTTTATCCTTATGGCAATTCTGGCAGGCATTTTCATTCGGCTGGAAATTATGAAGCGTGCTCTTATGGCATGTCTTGCAGTCAATTTCCTGCATGAAAACATGTCTTGCGTGGCCATAAGATTTCTTAAACGTCAAAGACCCCTGGGATATTTTGTCAATGTGGCACTTCCTGCATTCCTTCCAGGGTTTTTCCCTGCCGTGAGTCTGGGAAAACTGCTTGTTATCGCCTTTTACAACATAGGCCACAAGGAGCTGGTTTTGCTCGAGCATACTTAATTGATGGCACGTCTGGCATATAATATCCCGGTGTTTCCCTTTCTGCCATTCTGTAAACGCCTCTTTCATAAGATGGCATGAGGCGCAATATTGCGGATCATCCTGGGTATAACGATAGTAGCGGTGCCCCACAATACCGCCGAGAACAGCAACAATAACAACGGCGACAAGGATAAAGCCTTTTACCTCTTCAATACACTTAATAATGGAATCTATTATTCTTTTGCCCCTGCTCATTCTCAGTCCGGACATTTATGCTCCGGTTATTGCCATGTCTTCGAGAGCCTTCAGCATAGATATTTCGCCGAGTGCAATTAATGTGTCGCCTGCTTTTATGGCGGTTCTGGAGGTTGGGTTAAATTTCATATCGCCGGAAGTCGTTTTAATTGCTACGATTATGATGCCCAATTCCCTGCCGATGCAGCATTCATCCAGCGTGCGGCTATCCAGTTTAGAGCCTGCCTGAATAGTTATTTCTTCCATCTGGAGATCAATGTTGCCGCTCTTTGTTGCAAATTCTATAAAATCCACAACAGCGGGCTTTATGACAGTATGCGCAATTCTTAATCCGCCTATGTGATACGGCGACACCACCCTGTCGGCTCCGGCCCTCATGAGCTTCTGTTCCGAGCCTTCTTCTCCCGCCCTTGCAACAATAAAAAGGTTAGGGTTCAATTCTCTTGCGCTTAAAACCACGAAAAGGTTTTCCGCATCGGTCGGGAGCACGGATATCAGACCTTTTGCCTTTTCAATGCCTACTTCTTTTAAAATTTCATCTTTTGTGGCATCGCCTTCCAGTATAATGAGGTCTTCTTTTTCCTCTGGGAGGTCAAGTTTTTTTTCAACTACGGCAAACCCTATATTTTTTTCCCTCAGTTCCTTGCATATTATCTTCCCCATCCTTCCATAACCGCAAACGATATAATGGTTCTTTAATTCCTTAATTTTTTTTTCCAATTTTTTCCTCCCGAAGATTTCTTTAATTTCACCTTCTAAAATAATCTTGGCAACAGTAGTCAAGGTATAAGCCACACTGCCCACGCCGCCGATTATGAGAAATATTGTAAATATCCTGCCATTTGGAGAAAGATCGTGGATTTCCTTGTAACCGACGCTCGCAAGCGTTATTACCGTCATATAAAGGGAATCCAGGCAGCTCCATCCCTCTATGACCATATACCCTGCAGAGCCCAGGGTAACAACAAAGATTAAAAATACTAAAGCGAATACCAGTTTTTTCCTGAGTTCTCCCAATTGCGCTCTCTCCTTAACTGCCGCATGCCGACCATTTCTTATATGAGCAATTACAATAACTTTACCACAACTTTTGCACATAAAAAAAGGACAAAAAGAACTATGCTCAGAAATGCAAATGAAGGACTGAATATTCAAACCTTGTATGCGGAAAACAGGGGCAGGAACGACTTGTTATCGCAAGTTTTAATTGGGCAGACTGTTAGTCTGCCCATAAAGAGAAGGTTGTCTAACCTCCAAGTTTTCCCAGGAGAATGGCTGATAACCTAAATCCCGGATGTTCTTCTTTTTTTACAGTCCTGTAAAAATCGCATATCTCACAACTTTTGTATTTCTGTCCGAAGGTCCCCTGCACCTGTCCCCTACAGAGGGTGCCTGCCACGACCCAGCAGGCCCTCCCCGCATTCTTTCCTCCATGAGTTCCATGAAGTCTTGTTTCCACCGAAGAAGGACAGATGCCAAGGTCACGCACATGTTCTCCATCCGGCTGTCTCCCGCAGTTTTTAAATTCCCAACAATTTTTTCTCATAAGTTCCCTCCTCAAAAATATTATTATTTAAAGCTATCAGGATGTCCATCGTGTGTTAAGACATTTTTCAGTTCATTGAAATCGGTTTTGTCCGCCATATAAATCCTGGCCTTAAGCATTCTTAAAAGATGAGGCACGATTATGAAGCCCTTTCCTTCTTCGGCCCTAACCCTGTTATAGAATTCGCACTCGGCACAGACGCTGTATTTCGTGAAAAAATCATCATCGGCTTTTTCTTTGCACGCGCATGAAGTTCCGGCTACAACCCAGCAGGCCCGCCCTGCATTGGTTCCGGCGTGGACGCCATCGAGGCTGGCCTCTGTGCTGACAGGACATACGCCAGATTCTCCAGTTCTGGAACCTCCAGGCTCTCTGCCGCATCCTTTAAATTCCCAACAATTTTTTCTCATAAAGTTACTCCTGAAATATTTAATAATATCACCCTTTAAAGCTATCAGGATGTCCTTTCTGTGTTAAGATATTTTTCAGTTCATCGAAATTTGTGAAAGATATCTTCCCTCCCCCTTCGACTATCTCTATTGTTCCCGCTATCTTTTCAGGGGCTTCTCTATCCCTCCTGTAGATGCGAAGCACGTAACTATCGCGCGAAAGGATCTTGCTGTCTGTTTTTTTATGCATACGCACAGTTTAAGGGATGCCGACCTACAGATAACCTACGGATTAGGGAACTCTTTATTTTTTGGATGGTTTTGCCGCTATCGGCGGATTTGGGTCTTCAGCATCTTATTGTAAATATCCTCGGTTCTCGAAGAAGGCGTAATACCGAGATCCGATAAAAGCGCGCGCCTGCACCTGTTGTAAATCTTTAGGGCCTCTGCTTCCTGCCCGAGTTTCTGATAGCAGAGCATAAGCCTCTGATAAAGTTCTTCTGCGAGTTTGTCAATCCCGATCCCTTTTCTATAAAATTCGACAGCTCTGTCATGATGCCCTCTGTTCTCATAGTAAATGCCTGCCATGGTTATTATCCTGATAAGTTTATTTTCCAGTCTCTCCCTTGTTCCCGGCGTCCATGGCTGTTCCGCATCGAGAGGCATAAAACTCCCTCTATATAAATCCATCGCCTTCTCTGTTAATCTAAAAGCCTCGACTGTCTCATTATCATCCGAACGGGATTTGTCCCATCTTTTTTCAGCCTCTTTGATTGCTCCCTCAAATGCCTTTATGTCTGTCCAACAGTAACGATTATTAAGAGTTAAACATCCTCCATTCAAAACAATATATTTTTCATTTCCGAGAAGTTTACGCAGCCTGTTTAATGTTATCTCAAAAGACTTATGCGCAGAATCTCCATCGGCATCAGGCCATAGGCTGTCTATGATCTGCTCTTCGGGAACATCCTCTCCCCCAAAAGAGACCAATGTCTTTAGCATCTCTAACGGCTTCTTTTGAACCTTTCCTGAAAAGAGCAGAGGCTTGTCGTCCTTCACGATCTCGAACCTGCCGAGGGTATATATCTTTACGGGATACGGCCAGTGTTCTAATTGCGCAATTGTTTCGGGAGGGGTTAGATTGCGTTTCTTTATGATCTCCCGCACATATTCAACCTCGATACCTGCCTCAAGTGCCTTTGCACAGAGATTTGACATTACGGCTGGCTGATACCACCAGAAAGTATATGTGTATCCATGCCTTCGTGCTATAACTATTGCCTTAAGTAGATGCTCTAAACCTGTTGACTCCTCTCCCTTATCAAAGGACAACCGTGCCTGTGTCAAAAGATAAGAATATTCGAGTAAAGTGCTTCCCGTTTGAAGTATGGCTTCATTGGCACGCACAAGTTGATTCACGGCATCATCGTATTTACTATTTTCTATTAATACATTAGCCGTTTCAAGATGACAGAGGATTATCGGGAAAAACATCCCTGTTTCCAGTGCAAGTTCCAATGCCTTTTCCGAATATATAACTGCCGCAGATATATCTCCGGCAAGCAGTTTATACCATGTTAAAAGGTAATTATACTGACAAATACCGTGTCGCCTTGTACTAACGAGAGTAGTCTCCATTCTTTTAAGGAATTCATCAGCTAAAACCATATCCCCTTTGAGAAGACAGCTGTAGACTCCGGAGGCAAAGAACAGATGATCTCCGGTATGTACCCCTGTTTCCTCAGAAAATTTTAACCCTTCTAATGTCGTTTGAAGACCCAATTCAGGAAGTGCCTTGCTCCAATTATACGTTAATGCCTCCAGCCATCTGGACATGATTGTGATGGCAGGGGCTGTTATCGTTGGAACCATTTTCTTCAGGTCGTACATGGCTATATCATTATTTACCCTATCCCCCCAAAAACCATAATAATGGCAGGCATAGCATAATGCCTGCATTCGAAGATTGGCATCCTCGATCCCTCTGGTTAGCGATACTGCCCGGTTTATCCATCTTCTGATACCCTCTGATTTATTCGGCCTTCTCATCAGCAAAGAGCCGGCCATGCTTGTAGTTATACGTGCCTCGATCTCAACAGATGGAAATTCCGGATTGATATTCATACGATTTTCGAGCCAGTCAATCCATTGATCGAGAATAGTAAAATTGTTCCACTCATAGATGGTTACATCCACAGCCCCGGACCATGATAACAGCGTTCCGATATCGTCCTGCTGCGACTGAAAAAGCTGAAATGCCCTTTCAAAATACATACGACTTTCGGCAGGATCGAAAGGCATACGGCATACGCCAATCCAATATTGAAGCCATGGGGTTTTTTCGATGATCTCAGGAGGAATACTCTCTATCCATTCCTGAAGTGTTCTGCTTCTTCCCTGTGCTATCGAAGATATTGCACTATCGAGAATCAATTGTACAAGACCATCCCAGTCTCCGGCGTCCCTGAGCAGAACAACCGCATCCTCTGTCTGTCCTGACTCCCTCAAAAGCAGTGCAGCATCCTGTCTCTTCCCGGCTAACTGAGCCGGAGTAAATTCATCTTTTATGCGTGAAAGCAAAAATTCCTTGAACAATGCATGATACCGATAAATATCCTCATGCCCTGACTTATCCGTAAAAAAGTGTTTTTTGCTGAGTTGCGACAATATCCGTCCTGCGTTGCTCATGCCCGTAAGTCTTTCGGCAGTAAAGGGCGTTATCGAAGGCAACAGTGCAGTAATTAGTAGAAATTTCCGCGTGTCCTTATCTATATTCTGAAAGACCTCGTTTGCAAAATAATTAAAAACATCGTCTTTGGGAATCTTTTTTATCGGGTGACGGCCTCCGGTTGTCTTCATCCTTTCGAGCAGGAGTATCAACCCGGCTATCCATCCGTCTGTCTCGGAGTACAACTTCATAATATCCATATCTTTCAGTTTTAATGTTTTCTGTTCCCTAATTATCTCCTTTGCCTCCTGTGGCGTAAAACGGATATCATCCCAACCGACAAAGCTCATATTATTGTTCGCCTTTAACCGGGCAAAATGAGGAGGCGGTTCTGTCCTGCTTATCACAACGATATTGATTCCCTCCGGTATTATGGAGAGGCCGTTCCTAATAATTTCATGAAACTGAGAATCCGAAGAAACGTCCTGATAGTTGTCGAGGACGATGACAAAACCACCTTCACCCTCCCCTTTATCCCCTCCCCTCAAGGGAGGGGAAACACTCTTATTCCCTCGCCCCTTGCGGGAGAGGGTAAGAGTGAGGGGAACCCTGCCATAGAGTTTCTCGAAATACCTTTTTGTGAAAGTCGGGATACCCAGCAGATATTCGGGGGTTAGAAGGGGCATGGGTTTCTTTTTCCTCGGATTTACTTTCTTTGCAGCAAGCCCCATATAGTAAAAAAATGTTGCTATGTCTGCATCTCCTTCATCACATCGATACCAAAGATGGGGCAGTTTTCTTGCATCGAGATAGCTTGAAACGAGAGTTGTCTTTCCTGAGCCTGCCGCAGCCGATACCCAGACAACAGGTTTTTTTCTGCTGCTGTCCAACAGCCTGAAAAGTCTTTTCCGGGGGGAAATCCCTGATACCTTTGGGCGGGTTATTTTAGATATTGAGAAGGGTCTCTGTTTTATTTAAGGCCTCCCAAGATATTTCATTTAAAATTTTCAGAAGCAGTATATTGCAAATATCTGAATAACCTCAATATGTTTGTTTTAAATTTGTATTATTATAACCAACGAAGACGCAGCAAATAAAGAGAATTACAAAATCGGGTTACGGTTGGTGAAACTTTTTTATCTCCTCAATCGCCTCTCTTGCAATGAGTCTTACATCGCTGTTCTCATCATTTTCTGCTAATTCTTCAAGAGCTGCGCTTGCGCCTTCGTGCCCTATAATTCCAAGCAGGTATGCAGCATCCCCTCTGATAACAGGTTCGGGATTTTTTAAGAGAGGAAGTATGCCGGGAACAGCTTTTTTTATATGTTCAGGGGCTTCTTTTTTCAGGGTTTCAACAAGCGCTGAGATGCCGAGCTTTACCCTCACCCTTTCATCTGTCATCAAATCTCCTATCAATGGATATAGCGATTTATCATGCCTGAACATGTCAATGATATTTTCGAGAAAGCCCTTCTCCATATAATCAGCAATCATCTTTTTGAGTTCAGAGGGGTTTATATTGATTTGGCTCATTTAGGCCGGCAGCAATTTAAAGTGTCTGTTCTTTTTTGTCCTGTAAACCTTGAAATCCTTATCCAGCGTAAAAATCGCGTTTATGTTTTCTGCATCTGCAACCGCAACTAATGAGGCGTCTGCAAAATCCATTGGAAGGTCATGATATTGCTTCATCAATTCCCTGCATGTTTTCAGCGACATCCTGTCAAAATTGTAAATATGCAAGTTGCCCTGAGTAACAAATCCCCATAAATCATCCTGTATATGCCATGAAAAATTTAAGAGATAAAACGCCTCTGTGAGGACCGGCAGCGTTGTGATTAAGGGTGATGTTATAGTCTTCAATATAGCATGGCAGCCAGCATGGTCATCATCTTCTTTATCGAAAAGAGCAACTAACGGCCCCGTGTCTATGAGTATCAATGCTTTCTTTTGAACCTTTCTCTAAGGATTTCCTCTGACCGGGATGCAAGGTCTCCTCTCCCGCTGCCCGGATGATCTTTTATAAGCTCTTTTATCAACTCAGACAGGTCTCGTTTTTGTTCTTTTACAATGGGCGCGCAGAACTCTTTTATGGATTTTTTCACCATCGCGCTTTTTGTTGTCTTAGAAAGCCTTGCTGCCTTTTCCAGCAATTCTTCTGTTTCTCTGTCAAGTCTGACGCATACCGGCATATATCTGCTCCTTTCTATGTATTACAAAAATGTATCACAAATCAGCGCCGAAAATCAAGCATGGTTTTCCGCTGCAAATTTTGCGCTGCTCTTAAAGGAGTATTGTATAATACCTCTATATGGGTTTCCGGTCTGACATAAAGAGAGACTACAAGGCGGTCTTTGAGAAAGACCCTGCGGCAAGAAACGGGCTTGAGGTCATACTTTCATATTCAGGATTCCATGCAATATTTTTACACAGGATTAATCACATCCTATGGAATGCAGGCATACCTGTACTGCCGAGATTGTTTTCTCAGATAGGAAGATTTTTCACAGGTATAGAAATCCATCCTGCCGCACAGATAGGCCCGGGGTTTTTCATTGACCACGGCATGGGCGTTGTAATCGGCGAGACTGCGGAAATAGGCGAGAACTGCCTGCTTTATCAGGGAGTGACATTAGGCGGCACCGGAAAGGAAAAAGGGAAGCGCCATCCCACTCTCGGAAATAACGTTACAGTGGGCGCGGGCGCAAAGGTTCTCGGAGCTATAACCATAGGGAATAATGTTATCATAGGAGCTAATTCCGTAATATTAAAGTCCATCCCCGATAATTCCATCTGCGTCGGCGTGCCGGGAAGGATAACAAAGAAAAAGGTCATCAGGATGACAACAGAGGAGGGGCTGGTTGAATTTTATGATTATTTCCCCGATCCTGTTTCAGAAAAACTTAAAGAATTGGAATCTCATATCGAGGCTGTCTCAAAGAGAATGGATTCAATAGAAAAATCGGAAAAACGGGCAGAAACAGGCTCGCAACAGGGAGGAAGGATGCGGATCTATAACACCCTTTCAGCTGAGAAAGAAGATTTTATTCCTCTGGAAAAAGACAGGGTGAACATGTATGTCTGCGGCGTGACTGTTTATGATCATTGCCATATCGGACATGCAAGGAGCGCGATCGTCTTTGACGTCATTCAGAGATATCTGAAATATAAGGGTTACAATGTCAGGTTTGTAAGAAACTTCACCGATATTGACGACAAGATTATAAACAGGGCAAAAAAGGACGGCATCCCATGGGATGAGGTTGCAAGAAAATACACGGATGAATTTTACAATGACATGGACAGGCTCGGTGTTGCGCGGGCAGATATGGAGCCCAAGGCGACAGGGCATATAAAGGAGATTATAGATATAGTAAAAGGCCTGATTGACAAAGGCTATGCCTATGAAAGCGAGGGGAGCGTCTATTTTTCGGTTGATAAATTTTCAGGGTACGGCAAGCTCTCAAAGAGAGACAAGGAAGACATGATCGCAGGCGCGCGCGTTGAGGTTGACGAGAGAAAGAAAGACCCGATGGATTTTGCCTTGTGGAAGGCATCAAAAGAAGGCGAGCCTTTCTGGGAAAGCCCATGGGGGAAGGGAAGGCCGGGCTGGCATATCGAGTGCACCGCAATGTCAATTAAACATCTTGCCGAGAGCTTTGATATTCACGGAGGAGGGGCCGATTTAATATTCCCTCATCATGAGAATGAGATTGCTCAGTCAGAGGCATATACAGGAAAGCCGTTCGTAAAATACTGGATACATAACGGGTTCATCACTATAGATAAAGAGAAGATGTCAAAGTCTCTAGGCAATTTTTTTACGATCAAAGAGGTATTGGGAAAATATGATCCTGAGGTCGTAAGGTTTTTCCTTCTCGCAACGCATTACAGAAGTCCCATAGAGTTTTCCGACGAACAGCTCAAAGAGGCGGAGGTCTCGATAGACAGATACTATACGACTCTCATAAGAATTTCAGACTTCATGACCGGAAGCGGTGGAGGAGAAAAAACCACGGGGTCTCAAAAAGCTTTTGAGGACGCGGTTAATTCATTTAAAGAAAAAATTCAGGCTGCAATGGACGATGATTTTAACACCGCCTTTACACTCGGACATATCTTCGAGTTGATAAGAGAAGCGAACAGATTCCTTGATGCCAAGCCCTCCGGCCAAAAGGCTGCCGAACTTATGTTAAAGACAAAGGGGCTTTTATCAGAGGCAGGCGGAGTGCTGAACATCTTCAGCCGGACCCCTGATGAATGGCGGACTGCGCTAATGAGATCAAAGAAGATTCAGATGACAGAGCAGGATGTCCTGGTTAAGATAAAGGAACGCGAAGAGGCAAGGCAAAAGAAGGATTGGGCTGCATCGGATGCCATAAGGAAGGAACTTGACGAAAAGGGAATAATACTTGAGGATAAAAAAGACGGGACCGCATGGAAGATAAAGGCTGGATGAATGACGCTCTTTACTTAAGGGGTAAAGCAAAAATTGTTTTCTTGTGCGGCTTACTGGTCTTTTTTGTATTTTCATTTACGCCATTCGTAAACGCAGCAGGCAGGGCCGGCATAAAGGACATTAAATATCAATCATTCAAAGGCTACACAAGGGTAACAATCAATCTTTCAGGCCCTGTAGAATTTTCGATGAAACACCTCTCAAAGCCCGAGAGGCTTTATTTTGATTTAAAGAATACTACAGTATCCCGCAAAACCAGGACGAATTTAGTTATTGGAAACACCGTATTAAAAGCAATAAGAACAAATCAATTCAGCAAGGATACCGTCAGGATTGTATTTGATCTGGGAAAGGCAGAGGACTTTAAGGCATCTCTGCTGAATAAACCTTCAAGGCTCGTTGTTGATATTTATGCCTCAAGGTCAACCGGGAAAGAGCCTGATATTGCAGCTCCGGCGAAAACAGAAAAGACCGATACGGTTTCGGCAGTGCCCGAGAAAAAACCCGATGCAATTCCAACGCCTGAGAAACCTGAGGCGCCTCCAAAGGCTAAAGAACCCGAGCCTGTCTCTGCCGGCAAAAACCCCGAACTTGTCTCTCCACCGCCTGAGAAGCCTGAGATTAAACCTTCGGCGCCGATAAAACCAGAGGCGTCTGCCAGGGAAAAGTGGAATATAACCGGAAAAGGAATTATAAAAAATATTCGTTCTCAGTCTTTTAAAGATTACACCCGGGTTGTTGTCTATTTATCAGGGCCTGTTGAATTCACAAAGAACCGCATTTCAAAGCCCGAGAGACTTTATTTTGATTTAAAGGCCACCACCCTTTCTAAAAAGGTAAAGGCGGTTTTCAATGTAGGAGATGGAATATTAAAGGCAGTAAGGGCCAGACAGTTCAATAAAGATACGGTCAGGATTGTCCTGGATGTGCAAAGGATGGAGGACTTCAAGGTATCTGCGCTTGCCAAACCAACAAGACTTGTTGTTGATATTTACTCCTCAAAACCCGACAAGAAAGAGCCTGTTGCTGCGCTGCCTGAACAAATAAAGAAACCGGAAATCACCCCGCCGCCTTTAACAAAAGTGCCTGAGGTTACAACCCCGGTTGCAAAGAAAGAGCCTGATGTTATCCCGCAGGCTCAAAAGCCTGAGCTTATTATGCCGAAACAAGACGCTGCTGATTATTTGTCTTCAGGGGAAAAGCATGTTGAATCAGGAGAACATGAAAAGGCATTGCTCGATTTCAAAAAGGCTGCGGAATTGAATCCCCGGAGTGCGGAGACCTATGTGGCAATAGGCCGCTCTCTTTTTAAAATCGGGAAAAAGGACGAGGCGCTTGAAGCCTACAAAGGGGCTATAGAACGCGATCCGAAATCAGCAGAGGCATATAACGGGCTCGGATATTCATATTATTCGCAGGGCAAAGCAGGCAGCGCAATCGAGGCATTCTTAAAGGCAATAGAGCTGGATCCCGAGCATGATGACGCACATGCAGGTCTTGGTTATACATATCTCACCATAGGTGATACGAACTCTGCAATTGAGCAATATAGGATTTTAAAAAGCCTTGACTCCAATAAGGCTGACGAACTTTTCCGTCTTATCTTTAAGGAGCAACAGAACAAGGAACAGACCAAGACATTGGAAACAAAACCCTCCGGACTTAAATAAACATGCCTAAGGTAATTGTCGGAATGAGCGGAGGGGTTGATTCATCTGTAACTGCATATCTTCTCCAAAAGCAGGGATATGATGTCGAAGGCCTGAGCTTTATATTATGGGAAGCCAGACAAAGGAATGATTTCACGGCATGCTGTTCCTCACGAGCAATCGAAGATGCTGCGCGGACAGCGTCTCAAATTGGAGTCCCCCACAACCCAATTGATGTTAGAGGCGAATTCATAGAAAAAGTAATCGAACCTTTTGTTGAAGCATACACTAAAGGGCTTACTCCGAATCCATGCATTCTCTGCAACAAACACATAAAATTCCCGTTTCTGCTCAAAGAGGCCGAAAAACGCGGCGCTGAATTTATAGCGACAGGACATTATGCAAGGATTGAAAGAGAATCGGGGATTAGGGATTTGGGATTAGGGATTGGTAATGAAAAAACTAACCCCCAACCCCGAGGCCCCAACCTCACGCCCTTTTTAAAAAAGGGCATTGATCCAAAAAAAGACCAGTCATATTTTCTTTATATTTTGAGAAAAGAGGAAATCGCGAGGCTTTTGCTGCCATTGGGAGAATATAAAAAGGATGATGTAAGAAAGCTCGCCAACGAACTTGAACTTCCCGCTGCTCAGAGACCTGAAAGCCAGGAGATATGTTTTATTGAAGGAAGAAACTATTTCAAGTTTATCGAAAAACTCAGCCCGATGGTTCATGCTCCCGGCAGGATTATGGATTTAAAAGGGAAGGTTCTCGGAGAACACAAGGGGATTTATCATTACACAATCGGACAGAGGAAAGGACTTGGAATTGCCTCATTAGAGCCATTGTATGTTGTAAAGATTGACGCATCGAAAAATATAGTCTATGTAGGCTCTCACGAATATGCAAGGACAAAGGAGTTTGAAGTGAGTGATTTAAATTGGCTTGTCCCATCCGCCGCCGCTTTCGCTAAGGCGGACAAGCCCATTCACCGATTCACTGTCAAAGTCCGCTCTGCGATGAAGGCTGAGCCTGCAACTATTCAGATTAAGGATGACGTTGTCGGCGTTATATTTGACGAACCTCAGTGGGCTCCTGCGCCCGGACAGAGCGCAGTTTTTTATGATGAAGATATTGTGCTTGGCGGCGGAATAATAAAAAATCAGAATAACTCCTTAATTAGAGAATAGCTTTCCTTAAAAAGGGAATGCTCCCAAAAGAATCGTTCCCTCGCCTTGCAAAATCTTTCTATCCCCTTGTTTTTTCATGATTTTTATGCAATGGATTTTTGCCGTAAAACTGAATAATTGGCATGAAAATTGTTATAAGATGCCATAAGGTTAATAAAAATAGGAGGAGGTGAAAGAAATGAAGAAAATAATAGCAATCCTCGTAGCAGTTCTTTTCGCATTTGCAATATCAACAGTTGCATTTGCAGCTGAGGAGAAAAAGGCTCCGGAGAAGAAAACAGAGATGAAAGCTCCTGAGAAGAAGGCTGAAGAGAAAAAGATGGAGGAGAAAAAGGCTCCTGCAAAGAAAAAATCAAAAAAGAAGAAAGCAGCAAAAGAGGAGATGAAGAAGGAAGAAAAGCCGGCTGAGAAGAAATAGTTTATTTTCAAATCAAAAAAGAGGGGGGGGGTAGAAAATCCTACCCCCCCCCTCTTTTTTGCTCAAGCCTTCTTTGTATTTAAGTAGCCCGGCCTTTTTTCCTTCAGTTTATCTTCCTTCAACATAAAGAAAATTCGTTCTTTTCTTCAGGAATCGTAACAACATATAGGTCATAAAGCCCACAGCAAATAAAATTGTCCAAGGCCAATCAATAGTATTGTCTATTAGAATATCTTCCAGATCATCTAAAAGAGCGACCGCTGTGGTCATTACAAAGAAACCCGTATATTCCCGCGCCAACGCCATTTTAAATGAAAATGGAAAATCAGGCTTCAGCCACTTTTTAAAATTGGGCAGAAATGCCGGGGTTCTATTCGCCCAATTCAAATACTGATCGCCAAATTTACTTTTAAGAAATTCTTCTTCGGCAATCATTATCCTTTCATAGTAAAGCCAGAACATCAATATCGCAAAAAGAGGCAGCCACCAGACCCCAAGGAACATTGCGATTCCCAGTATCATAAGGAAATTCCCGAAGTAAAGAGGGTGCCGCATAATAGAATACATACCAGTCATGTTGAGCATCTCTGCCTTCTGCTCCTTTGTATTTCTTCCCGATGTCCCTCGAGGAGCATGACCTACGGTCATACCGCGTACTATAAGTCCCAGAAAGGATATGGTAAGGCAGAATCCATGCCATAGCTCCTCGGTAGTCTCTCCGCCAATGCGCTCAAGATAATCGGCATCTTTTAAGGCTGCCAGCACAAGCGGCAGAACAAGTAATGGCAGGTAGCTTCTCCGCCTGAAAAGCCATTGGCCTTGCTTCTCTAATTCGTCTTTTAAAGACATCCTCGCACCTCATTGATAACTGTTGAATGACTCCAGCGCTTATAACGCTTATAACTGATATTGTATTTCTAATTTGAAAGAAATATCAATACGCCTCTCTGAAGGGTATTTACTAAATTATTGAAGGTCAAATCTCTTCAAGTCTCACTCGTCAAGTCGGTGGCTTACCTATCTCCGAGTTATTTGTAAAGTTTTGTCTGTTTGTAAAAAAAAGGCTTTAATGTCTTCAGAGCAATAATCGAAACCGCGGGCTTTAAAAGCCATGAGGCAACTGATTTGCTGCCCAGGCATTTTTTGCAGTAGGGATGAATAACCCTGTATCTCCTGAACCCCTCTATAATCCTGCCGAGTTCATCAGAAGAAAGTATTTCTTTAAGTGAAGAATTATGAAGATTTCCAATCGCAGTGCGGCCGTTAAAATCGATGCAGCACAGGGCTACATCGCCGTTATAAAGAATGCTGAAATGATCCCTCATGCCGAAACAGTAACCTGCCCACGCATCTTTGATGCTCCCATCATCAAAGGCATGCCCCCAGTCTTCAAGAACGTATGTCTCAAAAAAAAGATTTGGATAAATCTCCACTACATTCCACTTGTAAGCGGAGAGTTTACCTATGCCTGCCATTGCCTTTTCTCTCTTTTCAGGCTCCAGTCCCGCTATGTCGTAAATGCGTCCGGCCCAGTATCTGAACGTATCCTGCAATTCCGCAGTTGATGATATGACTTTTATAGGGCCCTTTCTTTTTTCAAGCCCCTTCTTGGGGAAGCGTGTATTTAGAAAACGGAATTTGAAGATTGTATCCGTATGTTTTGAAATATAAGAGGAGAAGAAATCAAAGATGCCGTTAAGGTATGTATCAAAATCCATCTTTCCCGCTTTCCTGAGGGCAAAGGATTTTTTATCCGGCGTCTGGAGAGATATATCTATTTGGTGCAGGTCATAATCCAGAAGCTGTTTTCCTATTTTGCCGCCAAGTCCGCCTCCGTTTGTGGTAAGCCCGACCTTCATGCCGAGGTCCCGGGCATGGGACAGTATTTCAAAGAAATCACGGTGCAGGGTCGGCTCGCCCATTACATGAAAGGTAATTTTTTCGCTTATATTATTTTCCTTAATCTCGGTGATTATGCGCTTGGCAAGAGCAGTCTCCATATAGCCATACGACCTCTTCATCTCTGATTTGGGGCAGAATACGCAGTTGAAATCGCATACATTTGTCAATTCAATGTGCACGCGCTTAAGCGGAATCCCGATATGTCCGAATTTTTTATTCATATTTTAGTTTACTATATGCTTAGCCTCTCTTACAAACGTGAAGTAAATTTCTGAATTTTCTTCTTGACAAGAGTTTTACCATTTCTTTATTATCCAACCAGTTCCAGTCAAGTCGTCAGAGGGGAAAACGATGAAGAAGAGCTACTCCTTTAGATGCGCATTCTTTGTCTTAATTTTATCAGTCCTTAGCCTTATGGTATTTTCTCTTAAAGACCATGTCCATTCAACAACCGACACCTCTGGCATCCCTCTCGAATCAAACCCCAGAGGCATGGCAATTAATCCAGACACAGACATTGCAGTAGTTGCAAATGAGAAGGCTGATTCAGTTTCAATAGTAAATCTCAATACCCAAGCAGTTATATCAACAATCCCTGTCGGCAAAGCTCCAAGAGGAGTTTCAATCGACAGAGAGCTTAATCTTGCAATAATAGGAAACAGCAAAGATAATACCGTCTCAATAATAGACCTGAGTTCATTTTCTGTCTTCAAAACCATTTCTGTCGGCAAAGAACCGGAAGGTATTGCGATAAATCAGCTCAATCACACAGCCCTGATAGCCAATCATAAAGACAACACAGTCTCAGTTATTGATTTAAC
>SCSY01000100.1 GCA_004298625.1 Nitrospirota bacterium
GACCGAGTCCCAGCGGGTGCAGAAGGAGCTGGAGGAGGCGTATGCCCAGGTATTCCATACAGGCCGCCTCTCGCAACTGGGTGAGATGACGATGAGCATAGCGCGCGAAATAAATCTGTTGTTAAACAGCATCTCTCGCGCTAACCATTCAATGCTTATTGACACCAAGGAGGGCAGAATCCCTCCCCTGCCTTTAAAAGTAGAAAGAAACCTGAACAGAATAGATATCCAGATTGCAAAGGTCAAGGACATTATCGAGCATATGAGGATTTTTTCCCGGAAGGAGACGGACAGCAGTCACCGTCAGCTTATAGATGTTGCGGACTCTGTTAAAGGCGCATTACTGTTGACGGAAGAGCAGTTCAAAATAAGGGATATCAAGATCGAAATGGATTTTCAGCCCGATCTTCCCGATGTGCTGGCAAATCCAAGCTGGCTCGAACAGGTTTTTTTAAATCTGATGACAAATGCCAGGGACGCAATGGAGGATCAGCCAAGAACTGAGAAACACGTTCTTAGCATACGCGGACGCAGAGGCCATGACGGCGGTGTTGTGATTGATGTCAGCGACACCGGCGGCGGCATTCAGCAGGAAATAAGAGATAAGATTTTTGAGGCGTTCTTTACAACTAAGGAGCCGGGTACAGGTACCGGACTTGGACTTACCATAAGCCGCGGCATAATCAAGGAACATGGCGGAGACCTTTCACTTGTGCCTCACGAAGGCAAGGGAAGCACTTTTCGCATTACGCTTCCGCCTCCGGAATAATTCATAACCTGTTTTTTGTACTCTCCGCGTAATAGTTTTGTTATAGGTCCAACTTTATATCTTTTGCCGTCAACTTTGCATACGGGCATGACCTCCATTGTCGTATTTGTGATAAAGACCTCGGAGGCGTTGTATATGTCATCTTTTTTAAATTTACCCTCTTTGATCTTTAAACCGTTTGCTGCCGCCGATTCAAGTATAATTTTTCTCGTGATGCCGTCAAGGATCCCGCAGTCAACAGACGGCGTGCACAACACCCCCCCTCTGC
The DNA here is from genome assembly GCA_004298625.1 of Nitrospirota bacterium. Classification (GTDB taxonomy): domain Bacteria; phylum Nitrospirota; class Thermodesulfovibrionia; order Thermodesulfovibrionales; family UBA1546; genus SCSY01. The sequence continues at coordinate 1,038 of SCSY01000100.1, forward strand.
CCCCCCTTGATAAGGGGGGGATATGGGGGGTAACAAAAAAAATATTGCATATTGTGCCTTCGGTAAGATAGCCCCTTGCATTCAACATCACGGCCTCGTAAGCTCCTTTTTGTTTTGCCTCTATCTTTGCAAGGATATTGTTTAAAAAATTAAGGGATTTTATCTGCGGATTGACAGCCTCTTTAAGATTTCTCCGTGTCCCGGCTATGATTAATTTAATGCCGTTTTTATAATATTTTTCCGGATATTCCCTGAACTCATCGGCAATGATCACGAATGTCGGTTCTTTGCAGAGCTCAGGGTCAAGTCCGATCGGGCCGTATCCCCTTGATACAGTGAGCCTCACATAAGCATTCCTTAGGGAATTTGCTTTCAGGGTTTCATAAATTGCCGATTTTATCTCCGCGATATTTTTGGGGATGCCGAGCCTTATCCGGGATGCGGAACGATACAGTCTTTTGACATGTTCATCAAGCATAAAAACAACGCCGTCATAAACCCGCATGGTCTCGTATATGCCGTCGCCGTAAAGAAAACCGTGGTCAAAGACCGAGACCTTTGCATCAGAGGCAGGCACAAGCCCTTTATTCAGATAAACAAGCATAGTCAATTATATCATTTCTAAAAATCAGGAATTTGTTTTATAATTAATTTCTTAAAGTATCAGAACATCAAAGTATCAAAGTTAAAGACTCCGACGCTCTGACACTCTGATACTTTTTTGGGGGGGTTGATGCCAAGAACTTTTAAAGTCGAAAAATTTCATACAGAAATTGTTTCCAAGACAACCCTGTTCAAGGTATTAAAATACCTTGAGCGCAAGAATATTGAAACGCCTTTTCTTCTTATGGATAAGGAAAAGGTTAAGGAGAAGGCGTCCCTGATAGGGCAGAACATAAAAAACTCCACGGTCTTTTACGCTGTAAAGGCCAATCCCGATATTGAGGTAATAAAGCTTGCCGATAAGCTCGGTATGGGCTTTGAAATAGCCTCTGAGGGAGAACTGAGGCTGCTTACCTCGATAGGCGTTAAACCTGAAAGAATCATATCCAGCAATCCTGTAAAGTCTTTCAAATTTTTGAAGATAGCTGCATCTTGCGGCGTGAATTATTTCTCCTATGATTCCAGGGATGAGGTGGATAAGCTTGTGAGGTTTCTGCCGGGGTGCAATGTCTACGTCAGGCTTTCTGTTCCTAATGAGGGAAGCGAATGGCCGCTCAGCAAGAAGTTTGGAGTTGAAGTTGATGAGGCTGCGGAATTGCTCTCTTATGCCGGGGATAAGGGGCTTAATCCTGTCGGCGTCACATTCCATGTGGGCTCTCAGTGCACTAATATGTATAACTGGAACAGCGCTCTGGATAAGGCAAAGGCTTTATGGGATATTGCTGAAAAAAAAGGCATGAAGCTTAACCTTCTGAACATCGGCGGAGGGTATCCCATAAAATACACAAAAAATGTGGTTGATGTTGATGCAATAGATAAAAACATAAATAAACTCATCCGTGAAAAATTTCCTCATGATGTCAGGGTCTTCATAGAGCCGGGAAGGGCGGTTGTAGGCGATGCCGGCATATTTGTAACTTCGGTCATAGGAAAGGCCGGAAGGGCTGATACGAACTGGCTTCATATAGACGTAGGGGTTTTTAACGGGCTGATGGAAAGCGTTGGGGGGATTAAGTATACTTATCTTGTCGAGACTTCAAGAGATACAAAACATAAAAAGAAATGGACCATAGCAGGCCCGAGTTGTGACAGCTTTGATGTGATAGATAAGGATGTGGTTCTGCCCGAGCCTGATATAGGAAGCATGATACTCATACTTTCGAGCGGCGCGTATACAATCTCTTATGCATCGGAATTTAACGGCTTTTCAATACCAAAGACGATTTTAATATAGCGATGAGGAAGAAACAAGCAGATATAATATTCTCGCTCATTCTCGCTGCGCTCCGAGGATTTTGCCTCACAACCCCCTTAATCCCCCTTAACAAAGGGAGACTCAGGGGGTTGTTTGGACTATCGGCAAAATAAACCGCTCGAATACCATATCTGCTTGTTTATAATTTTGAAATAAAAACAATATGGAGGGACTAAATGATAAAGTTTCATGAAAAAGATCCGTATGCGCCTATCCAGTACAGCTATGAGGTGGAAGATATTTTATACAGGGGCAAGAGCAAATTTCAGGAGATAATGGTTATCCGGAACCCCCATTTTGGAAAGATGCTTATCCTTGACGGCGTTGTCCAGATAACAGAGAGGGATGAGTTTTTTTATCACGAGATGCTCGCGCATGTCGTGCTTCATGCGCATCCTGCTCCTAAGAAGGTGATAGTGATAGGCGGCGGAGACGGCGGTGCGGTGAGAGAAGTCTTAAAGCACAAAACTGTTGAAAAGGTCTATTTCATAGAGATAGACGAAGAGGTCATAAATGTCTCAAGGAAGTTTTTTCCAACAGTGGCATGTGATGTTGATGACCCGCGCGTTGAGATAAAATGCATGGACGGGGCCGAATTTGTAAGGGGACAAAATGCCGATATTGACGCGGTAATAGTGGATTCAACGGATATAGTGGGATTTGCAACAAGCCTCTTCACAAAGGAATTTTTTACGTCCATTAAAAACTGCCTGACTGAAAGCGGATTCTACGTAACGCTTTCCGAGTCCCTGCATTTTCATAAGGACATCGTGATAGAGGTTCAGGAGACAATGAAAGGCGTATTCCCTCTGGTAGATCTGTATGCTGCGCCGATAGCAACCTATGCAGGGAACTGGTGGACGTTCTCTGTGGGCTCTAAGGGGCTTTCGCCGCGCGAGCTGAGGCAAAAATTCGATATGAAGACAAAGTATTACAGCGATGAGATACACCGGCAGGCTTTTCTGCCAAAAGGCATGTATGAAAGGCTTATGCAGAAAAAACTTGAGTGGTAGAGATACGTTCGGGCATTAAAAACTTCTGATGAGTTAATGTAAGTCTTTTAAAAAGAAGAATAAATTAAGTTCGCTTGACATGAAAAATGTTTTCCTGATAAACTATTAGCACTCTCGATACGAGAGTGCTAATACCCCTTAGAGGTTCTAAGAAAATGCTTAATGAAAGAAGCCAGAAGGTGCTCTGTGCGATAGTGCAGACCTATATAAACAACCCTGAACCGGTGGGGTCGGGGTTTATTACAAAGAGATATGCTTTTAACCTTTCTCCGGCTACGGTCAGGAATATAATGGCAGACCTTGAGGTAGAGGGTTTTCTCAGCCAGCCGCATACATCTGCCGGCAGGATACCCACAGACATGGGTTATAGATTATTTGTAAATTCTCTGCATTCGGAGATTGAATATCAGCCTGATAACAAGTCAACTCTTTACAGAATGGTTAATGAGCTGGAGTCCATAAAGGATGATATAAATGCACTTCTTGAGGAGACAACTAAAAAGCTTTCCGGCTTCTCCCACTATCTCAGCGTGGCGGTTTGTCCCAGCACAAGGATATCTACTTTTAACAGGATTGAATTTTTGAAGCACAGGGGCAGCCAAGTGGTAGCGGTGCTTCTTACAGATGAAGGACTTATTAAGAATAAGGTTTTAGATGTGGGGTCGGACCTTTCGCAGCGTCATCTTAACAGGATATCCGGATACCTTAATTCGGAATTCCATGGTTATTCCCTTATCGAGATCCGCGCGAAGATACTCAGGGAAATGGCAAAAGAAAAAGACCTTTGCGACACCCTCATCTCCAGGGCCATAAGGATATGCAAAGAGGCATTATTTTTTCCTTATGACGACCTCTTTATTTCGGGACTGGCAGAGGTTCTGGGGCTGCCTGATTTTTCAGATGTGGAAAAGATAAAGGAGATTTCCAGGGCCATAGAGGACAAACATCACATGCTGCAGATACTTGAAAAGATCTCCGATACCGACGGCGTTAAGGTGATAATCGGCGCAGAAAATCCTATGATGCAGATGAAGGGATTCAGCCTTGTGGCATCGTCTTACAAAGAAGGCGACAGGCCCATCGGCTGTGTCGGTATGATTGGTCCGACGAGGATGGACTATTCGAGGGCTATTGCAGTGATTAATACGACTGCGAGATTCCTTACAAGGGTATTGACGGACAGGAAATGAAAAAGATAAAAAAAGAAGATTTTATGGGAAACGACATAGATAAGGTTACCGGCAGTGAGGATGCTGAAAATCAGGACGCCGCTGAAGCCGGGGCTGAAAAAGAAGATGCAGAGGCCGGGGCCGCAAAGGAAAAGAATTTAGAGGAAGAGCTTCAGGAGCAAAAAGACAAGCATCTCAGGCTCTACGCTGAGTTCGAAAATTACAAAAAAAGGGCGGCAAGGGATAAGGAAGAACTGGTGAAATACGGCAACGAATCGCTTCTTTATGAGCTGCTGCCTGTTCTTGACAATCTCGATATGGCTTTGAAGCATTCATCCTGCCTCAGCGCGAAGCAGGATCCATC
>SCSY01000336.1 GCA_004298625.1 Nitrospirota bacterium
TCGCGTCTCCAACCGGGCCGCCAACCGCTCCCTCAATCTCGCCACCAACCGCGTCAACCTCACTACTAACCGCGTCAACCCCTCTCCCAATCGCGCCACCAACCGCGAAAGCAACTTCGACACTAGCCTTGTTATAAATCTCGACGCCAATCGTGTCGCTAGCCACGTCGCGAACCATGCCGCGAACCGAGTCGTCAATCTCGCCGCCAATCGCGTCGATAACCGCGCCGTCAATCGCGTCGCCAACCTCGTCGCGAACCTCGTCGCCAACCTCGTCGCGAACCGAGTCACTAATCGCGTTGCTAATCGCGTCGCGAACCGAGTCGTCAATCTCGCCGCCAATCGCGCCGCCAACCGCGCCGTGAACCTCGCCGCCTTTTTTCTTCCATAATAATTCCGCGATAGACGCCGCCAATGCACCAACCAACGGTGAAGAGACTCGAACGACATTTTTCGGATATTTCAATCCTGCTTTTTCATAGCAGATCGGCATGTATTTATCGAATGTATCCCAATCCGTTTCTCCAGTACGAAGACCGATGTCTATCCATTTTTTTACATACCCTGGTATCGCGTCTTTTTGTTCTTGGGTGAGTTTGTCTACTCGTGAGACGGTTTTCATATTCTTTTGGTGTGTAGCTTATTTCCTTTCCTCTTCTGCGTCTATCTTCTGTACGTCGGCGATTATCTCGGCCTCTTTATCCTTGCACAATTTCTCGATGGCAAGTTCCTTGAAGTCGTTGGTGTACCCGCCGTTCTCATTCTTGAGACCGTGTTTCCGGAGGAGTTTCTCTTCGGGTGAGAGGAGTAAGTTCTTTACCTTGTCGATTATGTTGGACATAAGTGTTTTCTTTAGCGTGAGTGAGTTAAAATTTATAGACCGATTCTTTGAATGATGATCTTTGAATGTTATCGATCCGTCTCCGGCGACATCATTCGTCTCGGAGTGCTCGATTTCTTCTTCTATGACTTCATAGTCATAGATATTCCACAGGTTTTTCGTGCCAAGGGGGATTTCTTTGATTTTGCTCCAGCCCGAATCCGTACTTAATGTCCACCCAAGACCATCTTCTCTTTGGATTAAGTTAAAGGCACGTTTCCCTGCCGCTAACAATTTTCCGACTATCCCAGATTTGATTTCTTTTACTCTCTTCCCGATGTCGGGGTGAGGGGATGATTGGTTGATTCCTTCATCGTTGATTTGTTTGGCTTCTTGCAGGGTCATAATCGGATTTATATATCATGTTGAAGCATCAATGATCATATGCGCAGTCTTTTTGGATACATTCGCGATGAGTTTCGCTCTATTTTGATAGTCGAACATGGCAACGATATACCATGCATTATCTGAAACGTTTTTTGTGTCTTTTATCCTATCGAGCTTCTCGCTTCGGTATGGCTCCTCATACGACGACCATATCTTTTCTGCCTCGCGCTTGATTTCGTCAAAAACTTCTTGAGGAGGTGCTGTGTAGTATTGTTCTATGGTCATGGGAGTGTTTGCTGTTTATTGAGTCTGTATTTCCATATCGTTCCGGCATCTTTTTCGCTCACGATGTCGTGGCCTTCTTTCTTCAAGTCGGCAACCCTAGAGGCGATACGGGCGATACCAAGGTGGTCGGCGCCATAGACCTTTTCTTGTATTTCCGGCGTTGTGTGCCATGCTCCGTCTTGTAGGAGTGTCAACAGGCGTGCGGTTTGAGACGTTCCAGTGGCCCCTGGCGAGGCGATATGCGTTTCTTTGGCATTCGGGGGTATCTCTACGCCCCCAAATGCCTCTTTTATCGCCTCGACACCCTGTATCATATCCGGTGCATCTAAGTTTTTGGCAAAAGTGAGGAGCAGGTCGAACTGTGCGAGCGTTATCTTTCTCCTGGCGAGAAGCGGCGCGTATTTCCTTGCTATATCGTCTCTCGACATGGTGCCGAGTTGTTTAAGCCGTTCTTCAGTCATACGGTTTCGACTTTCGGACCAATAAGCCTCTACGTCGTCGCTTCGATCGTTACCGTCACTGTCGATTGAGAAGGGATGGAAGCAAGCTCGCGGGCGACCTCGATGTTGTCGGTGAGCAGTTTGATTTGTACCGATTTATCTCCGCTGACGATAGTCTTGACGGACAATTCTTTGAGCTCGGCGGTAAAACGCATACCTTAGAACGGGATGTCTTCAACCTTGATTTCTCTATTGTCTGGTTTCGTCGCCGGCCGGTGATACACGTCGAAGTTCTTATATGCCCGTCCGCCGTCTTTCGTTTTTTGCTTTCCAAGGAATACGATTTTCACTTCTTCACCGAGGGCTATGCCGTTGAACCGGTCGTCCAGGAGCGTACTCCCCCACAGACTTTTTTCGCCGTCTTTCGTACGGAGTGTGTAAATCGTCGAATTATTTGTCCCGACATTATCTTTCGCGGAAACATACACTCCTTCGATTTCATTCTGTGTTTCCTCATCCCACATATCCGCATTTTTAGATTCGATTTTTTGCCATTCTGACATACGATTGATGGTTAAGATTTCTTAGATTTTTTCAGCTTCCATCTTTTTCATCCACCGATGCAATTCGAGAGCATTCCGCGCCGCATCCCATTGCTCATTAAAGTCCGTACGTCGCCTGGTGACGAGCGTGCCATCTTTTCGGATGTTCACGACGAGCATCGGTATCGGTTCGGTAATGCCGTCTTCCTCGATGATCGCGTACTGGTATGCGGCGACCTGCGGCCAGTAGTCTTTATAGATGCCTGTGCTCGTTTTT
>SCSY01000101.1 GCA_004298625.1 Nitrospirota bacterium
GAATTAAAGTTTAAGTGGCTGCCGATGCTTCTCGATGCTTATGCAATAGTTGATGACGGCATTGCAGTTGCTGTAAGCGCGGAGGAAGAAAAACGCAATATAAAATTGGCATGCAAAAAAAGCTGCGACAACTGCTGCCGCACACATAAAGACATCCCTGTCTATCCGTTGGAACTTGTTGGGATCTACTGGTTTTCCACGGAAAAGATAGTCCGGCCCGTGCGTGAAACCCTTAAGAGACAACTGTCGAATCATGTCAAAGGAGACCCCTGCCCCTTTCTTATAAACAGTTCCTGCTCGATACACCTCATCCGTCCCATAGCATGCAGGCAGTTTAATGTTTTTACCAGGGAGTGTGAGGACGGCGAAGACCCCTTCTATACGAGAAGGGATGATGTATTAACCCCCATAAGAGATTACACTGATCAGGCTTTCTACACTATGCTTCCGTTTTATGGGGTCACTGATGAAGCTGATAAAATTCACGCAGTAGAAAATAATCTTATTCATTCCCAGGTTCGAATCCTGCAATTATGCAAATGGAAAGAGCTTGCCGGAATAATGACTGCTTTTGATTCCTAAGTGGCGTTAGACTTGAGATAAACTTTAAATCTCCTCAAGCACTGCTGCAGCGAGGAGCGGGAACATTATCTCGTGATGGCCTGTGAGGGCGTAGGAGCAGCCTTTCTTGTGCGTAGGACGTTTGAGCACGTTCTGATGAGGCCTGTAGTGCTGGATAAAGTCCATATTCACAGTTATAAGGTTTTCAACCCTGTTCCCTAAATTTCTTGCCACTGTCAATGCCTTTAAAAATACCTCCGGCATGATAACCGCAGATCCCAGGTTTATGTAAACCCCGCCTTCCAGCTCGGATACGACAGACGTGAACAGCCTGAAATCCCTGTGACTTCCTTCACCTATTGATTTCCCGTCCGCCTGAGGATGCATGTGTATGATGTCGGTGCCTATTGCAACATGGACGGTTGCGGGAAGTCCCAGCTTATAAGCCGTTCCGAATATGCTCATATCCCTATGTTTGAATCTTGAATTTTGAATCATTTTACCGAGCGATTTGCCTATGCCATAGCCCTTCTTAACTCCGGAATTTATCGCCTTATTTATATATTCCCCGGTTTCTTTTGCCATGCCGAATGTGCCTTTGCATAATTCCTCTGCAACGTCTTCTGATGTTCTGCCTGTGAATGAGAGTTCAAAGTCGTGGACAATGCATGCGCCATTTGTTGCAATCGCGGTTATAATGCCTCTGTCCATCAGATTAATAATAATCGGCGAAAGCCCAACCTTTATCGGATGCGCTCCCATCCCCAGAATGACGGGTCTGTTATTTTTTCTTGCAGCGATTACAGCCTGCACAACAGCCCTGAAGTCCTTTACAGCGAGTATGTCGGGAAGCCCTTTGATAAAATCACCGAATGAATTGCCTGATTTATAAAGCGCTGCCGCTGAGGCGATTTCTACCTTGCTCTTTCTTCCGAGCAGAGGATATGTCTTTATATCGCGGAGCGAAACAGGTTTGTATTTTTTCATAGTGTAAGATTTTAACATAAAAAGATTGCTTTTTTAACTAAAATTATGTTATTAAATATGATTAACTTTAAACGGTCCAGGACCAACAAGGAGGAGAAAATTGCCGGCTAAAGCAGCAAAAAAGAAAAATCTTTCAGCAATAAAAAGGATAAGACAGGCGGAAAAACACAATCTCCGCAACAGCGCTGTCCGCTCAAGAATGAAGACGCTTTCAAAAAAGGTGGAAGAGGCAGCAGCGGAGAAAAATAAGGAGCAGTTGGGGAAGCTCCTGAAAGAGACCACAAAGGCAATACAGTCTGCCGTATCAAAAGGCGTGCTCCATAAAAATACGGCTTCAAGGAAGATATCAAGACTCTCAAGACTGGCAAATACTGTTCTTAACGCGGCGTAGGCGAATCAAAGCTGCAACAGCCTTACAAGCAGGTATTCCATCGGATAAGAGCCGCCTGAGCTTTTTATCCTGATGTCGGTGTCATTCAGGAGTTCAAAGGCCCTGTAAAAATAATTTTTCCGGGAATCTTTATCTTTTGTCTGCATAAGCATCTGACTGTATTGCCAGTTTATAGCGCCTAGGAGGGCATAGGGTTCGGATGTCTCAGAGAGAACCCTGTATACCCTGAATACTTTTGGGGCATCTTTTTCCCGCAGCGCTTTTGTGAGGTCAAAGACACTGTAATCCCTGCTTCCCTCTACAATCTCTCTTACGTCGCGTATAGTGATGGTCTCATTCCCAAGAGATGCCAGTTTTTCGACCTCCGAAGACAGAAGCCCTATATCGCCGCCGAGAATTCCAATAAGGTATTCTATGGCGTCATCTTTAATAGTTATCCCTTTCTGTCTTGCCCTGTCTTTTATCCAGAAGGGCAAATCTTGCTCCCTTATATCAAGACAGATGGTTTTAATCCCTTTAGTATTTTCTTTCATCTCTTTTTTCATAGCCCCGATGTGAAGCATTATAAGCGCTGCATCAGGGGATGGGTCAGCGATGTAAGGCTGGAATTTTTTGAAATCTTTCCCTGGGAATTTCTGGAGATTTTTAACGATAACATATCGTCTGCCGCCCAAAAAAGAAACCGTATTCAGTGCGCCGGTTATCTGCTCTGGCGTTGGATTATCATCTGCAGAGTCCATGTCAAAGACATTGAAATTAAAATCTATCCCAGCCTCCGGAATCGCTTTTTTAACTGAGGAAAGCGTCTCTTCCAGAAGATACGGATTATTTGCATATAGAAGATATATAGGCGACGTTAATCCTCTTTCTATTTCCTGCAAGAAGTTCTTGATGCTCATTTTAAAATGTCTGAGTTGGTTTTTTTGTCATTTTCATCCGAAGGGGATCTATCCTCCTGCCCTAATGGCAGGCTATATACTATTCCGGCCCTTATTTCCGAAGACAGGCCTTTCAGGGCGCTTTCGATTGCAGGCTCTTTTGATGCCGTTATTTCCTGGAGGTTGCCTGCGTTGTAGAACGCCACAATAAAAACGCCGCTGTTTCTCAATTCCGTTACCTTTCCTTCCGGTGAGGTGAGAAAAAATTCCCCTTTTATGATTACCTCGTATTCAACGGCAAAGCCGTCCTTTTCAGTTAAAGGTTTAAGTTCAAATTTTGTTATGACGCCGGTGATTACATAT
>SCSY01000368.1 GCA_004298625.1 Nitrospirota bacterium
GATCTCGCAGATAATGGATGAAAAAAAGATACGGCGATTGCCTGTCGTCGATAAAGGGAAAAAACTTCTCGGTATAATTTCGAGGGCTGATATCCTTAAGGCTGTTCTCAAAAAGCTGGCCTGATTTCAATACTGCAATAAATAGTTTCTGAACAAAAAGCCGTCCTATCTTGAAACCATATAAACGCCAAGGCTGGAAACAGCGGCGATTGCTGCCGAACAGGGGATCGTAAGTATCCATGCCCATACGATAGTTCCGGCAACACCCCACCGCACTGCGCTGACCCTCCGCAAAGAACCTACACCCATGATCGAGCCTGTTATGGTATGCGTGGTGCTTATGGGGACCCCAAGCGCAGAGGAGGTAAAGAGAACGGCTGCGGCTCCTGTTTCGGCGCAGAAACCGTCTACAGGCGTAAGTTTTGCCACCTTCTGCCCCATTGTCTTTACTATGCGCCATCCGCCGAACATTGTGCCGAGCGCAATGGCTGTATGACAGCTAATTACGACCCAGAAGGGCACATAAAATTTGTCGCCGAGGAGCCCTGCGCTGAAAAGCAGGCTGGCGATAATGCCCATCGTCTTCTGGGCATCGTTGCCGCCATGGCCGAGGCTGTATAGTGCGGCAGAAAAAAGCTGCCCCCTCCTGAATATATTCTGCACTGCAATGCGCGCGCTTCCCCTGAAAAGGCCGTAGACTAACAGGCCGAAACCGAGTCCCAATAGCAGACCGGCAATCGGAGATATGACAATGAAGACCACGGTCTTTATAATCCCCTTCCAGACAAGCGCAGAGGTGCCTGCCTTAACGAGAGCGGATCCGATCATCCCGCCGATAAGCGCGTGAGAAGAACTTGTTGGCAGGCCGAAATACCATGTAATCAGGTTCCAGCCGCAGGCGCCGACCAGTGTGCCGAAGATGACGGTCTTATCTACGATAGCAATATCGATGATGCCTTTTCCGATCGTATTTGCGACGTGAAGGCCGAAAAAAAGAAATGCAATAAAATTGAAAAAAGCAGCCCAGATCACAGCGGCCCGAGGCGAGAGTACGCGAGTCGAAACAACTGTTGCTATGGAATTGGCTGAGTCGTGAAATCCGTTCAGGAAATCGAATGCAAGGGCAAGGAGGATCAG
>SCSY01000008.1 GCA_004298625.1 Nitrospirota bacterium
TCAAAAAACTTACCGCAAAAGAGATAGATGCATACGTCGGAACAAAAGAACCTCTCGACAAGGCAGGGGCTTATGCAATTCAGGGGCTGGGCTCTGTTATCGTCAGGAAAATCGAGGGGGATTATTTTAATGTGATCGGCCTTCCATTAGGCAGCTTGGTTGAAGGCCTTAAGAAATTCGGCATTTCTGTGCTGTGAACGGAATGATTAACGATGGCAATTAATAAATTCTTCGCCTATAGACGCAAATACATCCTTTTTGTCTGCCTTTAATTCATTTATGATCTCTATCATCTGATCCTTTGTCTTTGCGCGGAAGGCTCTTTCTCTCAATGGTTTAATATCGCGAAAGCCTTTTGTATACCACACAAAAAATTTACGGAAAAGCTTCATCCCTGTCAATTCACCATGGTAATCATTGCATAGATTCAGGTGCGCAATCACAGTGCTTATAATCTCATCCCTGGAAGGCCTCTGCGGGATAATACCACTTTCCAGAAATTCTTCTGTCTCCTTAAATATCCACGGATTCCCCAGCGCGCCTCTTGCTATCGCCACCCCGTCACAGCCTGTCTCGTCGAACATCTTTTTAATCAACAGGGGAGACAGCGCATCTCCGCTGGCGATAACAGGTATTTCAAGCGCTTCTTTTACCTCTCTGATAACCTGATAATCAACACTTCCCTTATATCCCTGCTCCCTTGTCCTTCCATGAATGAACAGTCCTTTTATACCTGCATCCTGCGCATAAAGAGCTACTTCTCGGGCATTTATACAGGCATCTTCCCACCCCGAGCGTATCTTTACGGTGACGGGGACACTGGAATTTTCAACCAGCGTCTTGAGCAGTTCCCTTAATCTGAGCGGCTCCTTAAGCAGGCTTGCTCCTTCGCCCCTGTTTGTTACCTTGCTCACCGGGCAGGCCGCATTAAAATCTATAATATCGAAGACGTATTCATTCAGTGCTTTCAGCGCGCCGCGTATGGACTCGGGATCGTTGCCGAGCAATTGTATGCCTAAGGGTCTGTCGGAAGGAATTGTTGAAAGCATCTCCAATGTGTTCTTGTTCCGGCTGACAAGGGCGCGGCAGCTTATCATCTCTGAAAACGCAAATTTACAACCGAAAAAACGATTGATAATACGGAACGGCAGATCGCTTATCCCTGACAGCGGAGCAAGGATAAGCTTAGAAGAAAATGTTATATTGCCGATCTTAAGCATAGACATTATTTTATATTTAAGTTTTTGGTTGCGTCAATCTTGACACTTGTAAATCCAATAAGCGCTCAAGGATCAATAGCAATGTTTATCTTTATATCCTTATATCCCCCGAAAATATTCAAAAATTCTCTTGCAGCAGAATGGAGTTTGTTTTTTGACGTAGTTTTAAGAAGCAGGGCATATTCCTTTTGCCCCTGTCTGCCGAATGAAAGCGAAGGACCGAGGATTTCAATATCTTTTTCAACAGAAATCTTTTTAACGGCAGCTCCAACTTTTTTATCATCGTAATCCCTGCCTTTAAATGTAATAAGCGCAATTTTTGAATACGGCGGATACGATACCTCTTTTCTCTTTGAGAGTTCTTCATCACAGAATCCGGCGTAGTCATTATTCCTGATAAACCTGAAAAGATAGTTCTGCGGCATCCTGGTCTGGATGAAAAGCCTGCCTTCGGGCTTTATCTTGTCGGAAATAACAGACAGTTCCTGATATGCCTTTTCTATGGCCCTGAAGTCGGGAAGGTTCAGATAGATGTCGGCATTTAGAACAGCCGCCATATCAAATCTTTCCTGTGATTGCAGCCTCTTCGTCATCAGTTTTGTGCCGAGGACTATAGTCTCGCCCTTTGTTATTTCAGAAAGGTCGCCTTTCTTTGAATTTTTTTCTATCTTATCGCTGTCAAGTCTTAAGGGAGCGATATTAAAAAGTTTTTTTATGCCTTCCTCGATCCTCTGTATGCCGGAGCCTGTAAGCTCAACCTTGAAACTCCCGCATCTGGAGCATTTTTCGGGAGGCCCGGACACAATACCGCAATAGCGGCATCTCAGAGATTTGTCATCTTTGTGGAATATCAAGGGGATATTGCATTTATCGCAGGTCTCGATATTGCCGCATTCTTTACATGTAAGAAAGGAATAGCCTTTTCTATTAATCACAAACATGATCTTTTCATTCTTCTTTATTGATGCTGCTGCCGCGGCAACAACCGTTTTTGAGAGATTTGGAACAGGCTGTTTTTCCTCATACATATTCACTATTTTTATCTTTGGTTTTTGAACGGGGACGGGCTTCAGAAGCGTATATTTATTCTGCCTTGCATTATACATGGATTCAATCGAAGGGCATATTGACGACAACACGACCGTTGCCTTCTCAAGATAACCCCTCATTACAGCGACATCCCTTGCATTATATCTCAATCCTTCTTCCGTCCTGTATGAACTGCTGTGTTCCTGCATTGCCATTACAAGGGATAAATTTTTCATTGGGGCAAAGATGGCTGCCCTTGTTCCAAGCACTACAGTGCATTCCCCTGAAATGATTTTCTCAAATACATCTGAGCGGCCACCCCTGCTTAAGCCGCTGTGAAGCACGCATAGTCTTTCTCCGGCAATTTCTCTTATAAGAGGTTCTGCTTTATTTACATTCACGATCTCAGGAACAAGGATTATTGTGTTTCCCTGTTGCCCGAGGATTTTAGAGGCTAATGATATTTCATGTCCGGATGCCGGCGCATGAAAAAGGAATGTTTTGTATTCTTTCTTTGAGACAGATTCGTTGATTTGAGAGAGAATTTGTTCGTTGATTTCAGTAAATGGTACTTGCTCTGACTTCTGACTTCTGACTTCCCGATGCGGGTCTCCGCTAAGGGTCGCTCCGACTGACTCCTGACTTTTCCTCGCCTTTACTTTTTTAAACGCCTCTCCCGGCAGCATGTTTTTAAGAATTATCCCCTTATTTGCAATGTAGTAATCCGCCATCCAGTCAAGGAGTTTCAGCATAGGGGGTTCAAGAAGCGGAGCTTCTCCATGGATATCGGTGATTGCCTTTAAGTTGGTTGTTTCGGGCTTTGAGGATTTACCGAGAATTATCCCTCTTGTTACCTGATTTTTCAGAGGCGCTGAAACGAGCATCCCGGGCAGCAGTTTATCAACAAGATTAGCAGGGCATTTATAAGTTAACGCTCCGAGATTTATGGGAAAAAGCACATTAATAAATGTAGGGGGGGTCATGTCTTATCAGCTTTTGAATGGAATATTTTAAAGCCTCTTACGGCTTCCTTTACAGCTCTCCAAAATTACTCCCGTATCTCTGAACAAAGTCATGATATGTATAATGATGCTCCTGCGTCCCGTATTTCTCTACAGCATACACTGCTGCTACAGACCCTATCTTTGCCGAGGTCTTCATGTCCTTGCCCATCGCAAGCCCCTTTATGAGCCCTGCCCTGAAGGCGTCGCCCGCGCCAGTCGGGTCAACAACATTGTCCGCTTTTGCAGGCGGCACGGGAATATCGGACCCGGACGTGCTTATCAGGGAGCCCTTTTCGCCGAGTGTTGTGATGATTGTCTCTGTAAGGCCGAGAAGCTCTTTTTTACTCTTGCCCGTCATGCTCATAACCATTTCGAGTTCATAATCGTTTGTGATAAGCATCTTCGCGCCGCCTAACCAGTCTATTAAAGAATCTTTATCCCATTGCGTAAGGGATTGTCCCGGGTCGCAGATATAAGGGATATCTTTACTCCTGCACTCTTTTGCATAACCTTTCATGTCAGGCAGATTACCGGGCGCAATGAGCATAATAGATTTTTCAGGATTTGTTTTAGACAGCCTGTATTCAGCCTGATATTTCATGGCTCCGGGATTGAATCCCGTTATCTGGTTGTCGCTATGGTCTGTTGTTATATAAGCTCCTGCGGTAAATTCTTCGTTTATTACTTTAATCCCTTCAAGAGAGATATTGCTCTTTTTGAGCCAATCGAAATAGCTTGTATAGTCTTTACCTATCGTAGCAAGTATCAGGGGATTTTCATTAAGAAGGCTCAGGGAATAAGCAACATTCCCAGCAGTGCCGCCGAATTTTTCAACCATCCCGTTCACAGTAAAACATACATTAAGTATGTGTATCTTGTCCGGCAAGATGTGATCAGCAAACTTGCCCGGAAAATCCATAATCCTGTCATAAGCCATCGAGCCTGAGATATAAATGTTCATAAGTGTTTTTTGTATCATCCTTTCTTCTTAATAATTTGATCCTATTTCCGCAGCTCTTTCAGCTCTTCTTCAAGTTTCGTTTTTTCATCCTCCAGTTTTCTCTTCCTCATCATATTTTGCTGCAGCATTGACCGCTCTGCCTCTGTAATAGAGCCGCTTGAGCTTTTGCCAAAGAGGTTCTGGATCCTCGCCCTTGTAGTCAGCAGGTCTCCTTCCACTTTCTTGAGCTCAGCTTCTTTCCGGGCTATCTCCTGGCTTTTTTTGTCGGGTTCCTCGGGCTGAGGCTTGATATCGGATGTCTCTTCACCCCGCCCGGCGCCGGGCGCGTCTTCCCTTGTTTCGGGTTTTGCAGGCACTGGTTTTTTCTGTGTTGATTCCCCTGCTGTTCCGATATCTTTAACCGGCTCCTTGCCGCCTTCTATCTTAAGGATATCCGCCTCGGGTATCCCTATAATTCCTCCTCCAAAATAAAACTTTATCTCTCCCCCTGATTTTTCATAACGGCTGACGCCTGTTATTACGGAACCATTCTTCAGATAAATCGTGTAAGCAGCATCGGCAGATGAAGTGAGAAGTAAAAAATAAAAAGTAAAAAGCAAAAAGCAAAGAAAACCGCAATACATTAAGCTCTTTAATATCTTTGAATTTTGAATTTTAAATTTCATTTTTCCCCCTCAGGCCTTCGATGATCTTTTCCGCAATCTTTTTGTTGAACCCCTTAATGCCTGCAATATCGTCAACAACTGCTTTTCTTATATCTTCTATACTACCAAAATGCCTTAAAAGAGCAAGCCTTCTTTTTTTGCCGATGCCCCGGATTTTCTCGAGAGGCGATTCCATAAGCCTCTTGTCACGCAGTTTTCTATGGAAGCTTATCGCAAACCTGTGAGCCTCATCCCTTATCTTTTTAAGAAGAAGAGAGGAGGGGCTTCTATCTTCAAGATCAAGAGGCTGCTTGAGCCTTGCGGCAAAGGCCCTGTCGGGTTTTTTTGCGATGGAAATAATATCCGTGTCTTTTATGTTGTATTCGTCAAAGGCCTTTCCTGCGGCTTCGAGCTGACCTTTGCCGCCGTCAATTATCATAAGAGACGGAAGCCTGTCCCCAAGATTTTTAATAACCCGCTCTGCTATCTCCCTCATCATCGAATAATCATCCATGCCCTCCACAGTCTTAATCTTTAAATGCCTGTAAAGGTCTTTTTTAAATTCGCCTTCGGCCCAGAAAACAAAGGCGCCCACTGATTCGCTCCCTGAAATCGTTGATACATCGAGACCTCCTATGCTATCCGGTACCTTTGGAATAGCAAGTCTTTGTTTCAATGTTTCAAGGACATCATCAAAGCCATGTTGTTTTTTATTTTCAAATATTATCCTTGCATTTTCCTCAGTCATTTGAAGAAGCTCAAACCGCTTGCCTTCGGCCGGCGCAATTATCCTTACCCTCTTGCCTTTTTTCTCCTTCAACCATGTTGTTAAGGCGGCTGCCCCTTCGGGACGACTGCGGAGGATAATCTCATCAGGGGGGATAATCTCCTTCGCATAAAATTGTTCGATAAAATTATGCAGCAATTCTTTTATGTGGATGCCGCCTGTCTCTTTGAGGAAAAAATCTCTCATGCCGATCATAACTCCGTTTCTAATGAAAAAGACCTGGAAGGATGCCTTGCTGCCTTCGATATGATACCCTATAACGTCTATATCGCCGAGTTCAGGCACAACAACCTTCTGAGATTCCCATATATGTTTCAGGTTATTTATGCTGTCTCTTATTCTCGCGGCATCCTCGAACCTCAGTTCCTCCGAGAACTTTTCCATCCTGTTTTCGAGTTCATCGAGCAGTCCTTTTTTCTCGCCCCTCAGAAAAAGCCGCACATCCTCTACCGTCCTCATATACTCCCCTTTTGCTATGAGCCCTGCGCAGGGTGCGGGACACTTCTCCATCTGGAGCTGGATGCACGGCCGCATTGGTTTATCGAGGAGATATTTGCACGGCCTTAAAAGAAAATTCCTCCTTATGAATGCGAGGGCCTCCCACATGCCGCTTGCCGGGACATACGGCCCAAAATAAAGAGAGCCGTCTTTTTTAATCTTTCTCACAACCTCAAGCCTCGGCCATTCCTCGTTTATCGTGAGCTTCAAATATGGATAGTTCTTATCATCTCTCAGGATTACGTTAAAGCGGGGCTTGTATTGTTTTATCAGATTGGCCTCAAGAACCAGCGCTTCAAGTTCGTTGCCCGTGACAACATAAGAAAAATCCCTGATATGTTTAACCATCGAGGCTTTTCTGTCGTCAAGCGCTGCCGACTTCTGGAAATAGCTCCTCAGACGGTTTCTGAGATTTTTTGCCTTACCCACATAAAGCACATTTTCCTTAGGCCCTTTAAACAGATAGACCCCTGGTTTTGGAGGAACAAGAAAGAGTTTTTTGATAAGGGCTGAACTCTGCTTTGCTTCATAGCTTGCCATTTGCCATTAATATATCACAGAAAAGCTAAAGGCAGCACATCTATCTCTGAACAATGGAATATTTCGGAAAAGGCGCAGTCTTCCGCGCTTCAGCACTTCCGGGCGATAAGGGTATGGATGCTGCCTGCGATAATAACCGAGGCAATATCACGCTCAAGATACCTTGTCATAATATAACAGATTATATGACATTATGACACTAAGTCAAGGAATATTTTATGTAGCAAGCTATTTTGCCCTAAAAGTTAATCTAAACAAAAAGCCCCTGAAAAACTCAGGGGCTTTTTAATGTCCGATGTTGTCAGTCTATCCCTTGACTATAAGAACCGGGCATGGGGCATGTCCGACAACCCCTTCTGTAACGCTTCCCATAAGAAGTTTTTTCAGGCCTGTACGGCCGTGGCTGCCCACAAAGATCACATCGGCCTTTTCATTCCTTGCAAGCTCTGTTATTACAGTATAAGCCTCGCCCTCGCCTACGAAGGTTGATGCCTTAATCCCCGATGCCTCTGCCTTTTTCTTTACATCAGCCACAAATTCCTTTGCCATTCTTGTCATATCCTCCACTGCCTTTGGAGCCTCTGCATAAAATTCAGCCGGGACGTCAACGACCGAGATAACTTTTAGAACCCCGCCGTATGATCTTGCAAAGTCTATCGCCTTTTCAGAAGCAGCCTTGCTGTATTTTGAGCCGTCCGTGGCAAGGAGGATATTTTTCCAGCCGGTCACTGTGCCTGAAGGAACTACAAGCACGTCTTTATCGGCATGGCCGATAACCCTCGCGGCAACACTGCCGATGAGCGACCTTTCAAAGCGGGATGCTCCCCGCCTCCCCATAACGATAATCCCGCAGTTTTCAGACTCTGCAAGCGCCGCAAGTTTCTCAGAGCTTTCTCCTTCTTCAAGCACGGTCTTTATAAGGGCATTCTCTTTTTTTGCTATTTCATTTGCCCTGGAAAGAATTTCCTTCCCGGTGCGCCTTAATGCCGCGTGTATATCGCTTA
>SCSY01000369.1 GCA_004298625.1 Nitrospirota bacterium
TCTGCCCTCAAATCCTGATTAAAAACAGGCCTGCCGGGTCCCTTGTCAATATAAATATCAGGAGTAAGAGTTACGACGAGAACATCTCCCATCCCCTTGGCCGCCTGAAAATATTTGATATGACCGGGATGCATAAGGTCAAAACAACCGTGGCAAAGAACCACCCTTTTACCTTCAGACTTCAGATTCTTTATTATCTGAGAAAGTTCTTCAAGAACTTTTATTTTCATAACCCATAGTATAATATCACTAATTTCTCGGTATTATCAACACTTAACTGCCCTTTTCAGCATCGTTTATTGCAGACCAGAGAGCAGGAATTGTATCGGAATGTCTGCCTTTTACATAGAAACTTTCTCCTCCGTCGGCTACTGTCCTGACAAGCATGGTCTTCCACGGCCTGAAATAATAGGAGGGGCTGTTCTTGTCCGGCTCTGCGCTAAAATCTTCAGGCAGCTCATGAAGGTCGCAGACTAATGTAGTGAAATGCCTGATATATTCTTCACGCTGATGAGCAACATTCCGGGCCATGCTGAGGGCCTTTAGAAAAACCTCAGGAGCCATCACTGAGCTTCCGAAATTCATCACCACGCCGCCTTCGAGTCCTTCCAGAACTTTTGCAAACTTAAGAAAATCCCGATAGGATGTTTCTCCTGTTGCCGCGCCGCTGCAATTTGGATGCTCATGAATAATGTCATATCCTATTCCGACATGAACTGTTACAGGAATTTTAAGCCGGTACCCGGCAGCTAAAAGGCTGATATTTTTGTAAGGGAATTCTCCATTAAATATCGCCTTCCCGACAGCTTCACCCATACCTGAACCATTCTTGTACCCTTTATTAATAATATCGTTTATCTGCCCTGTCTCTTTCCAGAGGCCAAACTGCCCTTCTTTTATATATCTTGCAACGCTCTCTGTTGTTGCGCCGATAAGCGCAAATTCAAAATCATGGATCATGACAGAGCCGTTCATGGCAATGCATGACAGGTAGCCTCTCTCCATCAGGTCTATTAAAAAGTTCTGCACCCCTGCACGGATAACATGCCCGCCTGCCATCAAGACTATCCTCTTGCCTTTAGCCTTGGCTGTTACAATACGCTGCGCAACATCTACAAAAGATTTGTTGTAAGCCTCTACCTTTTGCAGTGGTTTGATAATATTCCTATCAAGGTCATGAGACCTTTCCGTCAAAGACTTTATTTTCAGTTGCAAT
>SCSY01000009.1 GCA_004298625.1 Nitrospirota bacterium
TCAAACAGATTGGGCACATAAAATGATCTTTAAATTCTGGATAAAAATATTCCAAATTGTTGGAGAACATACTGAGAAGCTCTCTTTTATAATTTTTCTTCATTAATTATATCTGACCTAACATTCTTTTTTATGCCGCATGTGTCTTTTTTGTGATACTTTAAGGAAAAAACTCAGGGTGCGTCAAGAGAAATCGCCGTCCCCATGTTATAATCCATCCGGTATTTCTGCATGGACACAAATCCTCTCTGAAGACTTAAATATGGCCTTGCCTGCGCCTGACAGAAAATAGCTATTGACAGGTAAGACATAAAGTAGTATATTGGGTAGTATGAAAATCAAGACATCTATAACGATTGAAGAAGATCTTATCGAACATATCGATGAGACATCGGGCGGAAAGAGCAGGTCAGAACTCATCGAGGCTGCCGTAAGGGAATATCTTGAGCGCAGAAAGAAGGAAAAAAGAGACCTGGAAGACCTATCTGTCCTTAACAAGAATGCAGGCAGGCTCAATAAAGAAGCCGAGGACGTCCTTTCCTATCAAGCCGAGATATGAGGCGCGGAGAACTTTACAGGGTCTATAAGGGTTCGCCTCATGACCCTAAAAAATTCCGCGTGTTTGTCATCGTAAGCCGGCAGGTGCTTATTGACTCAAAATTCTCAACCGTTATATGCGCGCCTGTGTATTCAAGCTACGACGGTCTATCTACGCAGGTGAAGGCAGGAATCGAAGAAGGGCTCAAACATGAAAGCAGTATTCACTGTGACGAACTCGTCAGCATTCCCAAGGCGTCTCTCAGCCATTACGTAGGCTCACTTTCAGAAGAAAAAATCGAGCAGTTGGAAACGGCGTTAAAAATAGCGATTGGCGTGGAGTAAATGTTTTAAACGCCGATAACCCCTGTGTTATAATCCATCAGGTATTTCTGCATGGACACTATCGAAAAACTTAAAATCCTCTCTGAAGACTCGCAGTATGATCTTGCGTGCGCATGCGGTTCGAACAAGGACGACAGAAGGAGGAGAGGGCTTGAAGGCAAATGGCTCTATCCCGTAACCCTTCCCAACGGCGGATACTCGATACTCCTTAAGACCCTTCTTTCGAATGCCTGCAAAAACGACTGCGGATACTGCCCGCTCCGCTCAGGCACGGATGTAAGACGCTGCACACTTCAGCCCGACGAGGTCGCAAACATATTCATGGAATATCAGAGGCGCAGAGAGGTCTTCGGCCTTTTCCTAAGCTCGGGAGTAATCGGAAATCCCGATAACACGATGGACAGGATAAATGCGGTTGCCCGCATCCTCAGATACAGGCATGAATTTAAGGGCTATATACATCTTAAAATAATCCCCGGAGCATCGAAGGCTGCGATAGAAGATTCGTTTTCACTTGCGAGCGCTGTCTCGCTGAATATCGAAACACCCGGCAAAGAGCGGTTTAATCCTCTTTCAGGGAAGAAAGATTATATGAACGATATCATCCAGCCGATGAAGTTCATGTCAAAACTCAGAGAGCAGGGAGGAAGGTTCAAAAAAGTTAAATGCACAACGCAATTCATCGTCGGCGCATCTGACGAGACAGACTCGGAGATAATAGAATATATGTCGGGCATATACGATAGACTCAAATTCAACCGCGTATATTTTTCGGCATATCAGAAAGGGCTTGGGCATCCCGCTATCCCAGGCGAAAAGATGGGCCTCTCCAAGCCTGAGAGCATCTTCATGCGCGAACACCGCTTGTATCAGGCCGATTATTTAATGAGGATATACGGATTCGGAAAGGGAGACATCATCCTTAACAACACCGGCAATTTAAGCCTTGAAAAAGACCCAAAGCAGCTATGGGCCGAGAGCCATCCTGAGTTCTATCCAGTGAGGATAAATAAGGCTGACAGGGAAACACTCCTGCGCGTTCCCGGAATCGGGCCCGAGACTGTATCGAGGATATTAAAGACAAGACGCGAACATAAGATAAGCCGTCTTGAGCATCTGGGCATTAAAGGCAGACGGCTCGAAAAGATAAAGGGCTATATGATCCTTGAGTAGAGAATTATTCCTGAAGCAAGGCCTCATTTTTTGTTCGCATATATGTAATTTGCGAGAGTATCTATAGAATAAAAAATCTCTTTTCCCTGGTCCATATTCTTGACCTCCAGCCCAAAATTGCGCTGCAGGAGGACAACAATCTCAACGGCATCCAGAGAGTCCAGCCCCAGTCCTTCTCCGAACAGGATCTCGTTGTCCTTGATATCTTCCGGCTTGACATCTTCGAGGGACAGATCCCTGACGAGCATTTCT
>SCSY01000370.1 GCA_004298625.1 Nitrospirota bacterium
TTTTCAAACTGTAGACTTTCAAATTCTTTCCGAACTTGAATAACCAATTCCAGACTTCCAATTTGAAATTGGCGTGTCCGAAATAGTTCCCTGGCTACTCTCTTGCAGTAATTTCGCGAAACCGCATGACGCACAGTTTTTTTGCTTATAACTACAGCTAATCTTGCCGGCAGGGGATGGCAGGGTTTATAGAGAATTCGAAGAAAATCCCCATTTACCTGATGCTTAAAATTGAAAACGGATGAGATTTCATCCGTTTTCAATTTCTTGCATTTTCCAAATACTAAATTGCCAGACAAGGTTGGCAGCGCAACGATCCGGGTTGTCAAACGCTCAACTTGTTACGGCCTTTGGCACGTCTTGCCTTGATTACCGCACGTCCACCACGGGTACGCATCCTGACAAGAAAACCATGTGTCCGCTTGCGTTTTACCACTGACGGCTGGAAAGTCCTTTTCATCATCTACTCCAAATGAGCTATACAATCAACTAAACACGCAATTATAACTCATTTCTAACCTTACTGTCAATTAAATTAATCCACCCCTTGCTTTGAAACCTGTGGATAAGTTTGTTCGAAACATTTAAACTAAAAAATCCGTCCGGTTTCCGCCATACATAATTTACTCTAGATAAAATAAAGTATTACATCAAATATGGAACATTTTTGGCAAGACTGTCTTGAACGCTTTAAACAAGAGCTTTCTTCCCAGCAATTCAATACCTGGATTAAACCGATCAAATTCGAGACGACAATAAATTCAATACGGCTTATAGCGCCTAATCGTTTCGTGCAGCAATGGATAAAGGAAAAATTTCTTGGCCGCATAGAACAATTGGCGGAAGAATACTTCCCCGCGCCTATGGTGATTTCTCTCGAATTATCGAATGCTCAACCTAGCGAAACTACTCAAAATCCACTGCCGGATATCCAATCCGCGCTACAAAATAATCTGAGTAATCAAGTAATTTCCAATAAACTTAACCCGAATTCCAGATTAAACCCGCAATTTACCTTTGAAAATTTTGTTATTGGTAAAGCCAATCAACTAGCAAGAGCTGCTGCATTGCAAGTAGCCGAAAATCCGGGAAAAGCTTATAACCCTCTATTTATATACGGCGGCGTC
>SCSY01000102.1 GCA_004298625.1 Nitrospirota bacterium
GGCATTTTTGTTTTAATTGGCTTTGTAATCTGGGACAGAAGAACTGCGCTTGCACCTGCCATAAGAAAAAATAAAGAGCTTGAAGAGAGAGAAGAACGACTCGAAAAGGCGCTCCGAGAATATGCAAAGAAAGAGCCTGGGCTTGCCGATATTTTAAAAAATCTTGGGCTGATGTAATTTCCGCACATAATTCTGGGGACACCAGAATTAATTTTACTCATCTCCTTCCTTAATAATGATAGCGCAATTGAGCTATCATTATTGCGTCTCCGATTATGATTAGTCAGGTAAACAAAGAGGTCGTTTTAGAGGTACAATCAAAAAATTCGTATGGACTCCCCTATTGTCTTCATTCACTGAAAGTTGTTATCATAAAACATATTATGAATAGATTTTTAATCTTCTTTATTTGTATGATGTTCCCGCTGGTTTTTGCCGGGTGCAGCAGAGAGCCTCAAAAACCCAAAGAACCTTCTGCGGCTGCAAAGGGTGAAGTTGCACAGGAAAAACAGAAACCTGAATCACGGCCTCCTGCCGAAAAAGAAATCTCAGCAAGGACAACTCTTCTGGCGACGATTGCGGATGACGAAAAACCGCAGGCTGCTGTTGCCATTGCGGGGCATGGGATGCCGCCCGCGTCATCTCTTTTCCAGGTGTTTTTCAGCGAATCGGGAAGGGGCGCGGCCTATATCGCCGAGAAGAACGGAAAAACCTATGTTGTTCATAACGGCAAGGCAGGCAAGCAATATGCGAATGTCGGAACAGTAGCGCTTAGTCCTGATGGCCAACGCATAGCTTATGGCGCTATTGTTGACGGCAAGTGGCGTATGGTTATAGATGGAAAAGAAGGGAAAAGTTATAATGCTGTTGGAACCCCTCTGTTCAGTCCTGACAGCAAGCATGTTGCATATAAGGCCATGCTGGGCGAGAGATGGTTCATTGCCGTGGACAATGCGGTAAACTCGGGCACGAAAGCGAATTACGCCAAACAGGAATTTAACGCTGATTCAACCTTGATTGCGTATGTTGAAAACGCGGATGATAAGAACAAGGGGCGTTTGGTTGTCAGTGATCTGGGATTCAAAACGCAAACAAGTTTGGACGGCGTGGGGCTTCCCATGATTACGAATACGGATAAGACCAGAATTGCAGCAGTCAGTATAAGCGATAATAAGCAAAGGGTGATCGAGTTTAGCTTTAGCGCGCCCAGGGCCGTCAAGAAGGGGCCATTGTATGACGCCATCCATAATCTTGCCTTTGGTCCGGATGGTGTTTCTCTGGCCTACGATGCGGAAAGGGCGGGAGCACATTTGCTGATATTCAACGACAGAGAGGACGGCATTTCAAAGGGAACTCTTGTAGGCCCGCCTGTGATTCGGCCTGATTTGAAAGCGGTTGGCGCTATCATCGCCAAAAATGATCCGGCAAGTCAGCATGTCGCAGGCAATCTCGCGGATAATTCCACGAGCCTGCATCAGTCTTTTATTAATGCCGCCGGGAAGGGAAAAGAGTACGAGGAGGCCGCCGGACTTGTTTATAACCGCGATGGCAGTATTTATGCCTATGTTGCACGGACAGGACAGGGTTGGTTTGTGGTTGTCAACGGCGAGGAAGGGCCGGTATTTGACCGCGTGGTTACGCCTGTGTTCAGTCCTGACGGAAAACTGTTAGTTTACCGGGCGCGGAAGGACGGAAAGCGTTTTGTTGTGGTTGCGGATACAAAGGGTAAAACGATAAAGCAGCACCCTGCATACGAGCAGGTATTTCAGCCTGTATTTACTCCTGACGGAAAATCTGTTGGCTATGGAGTAAAGGATGGTCAGAAGCTTATATGGAAGGTGGAGAACCTGGATAAATAGCGATCAGGCCTTCAGCAATCAGCATTCAACGGCAGTGAATAACTTCTACCCCTTCTACTTTAAAAGTAATTGACAGAAATACTTTATCATGATATTGTAAAAACAAAAGGAGGCGAAGGCATGCTTACAAAACTGACTCGTGGAAATCAAATAACCATCCCCAAGCCTGTTATTGAAAAGGCACATCTAACGGCGGGGAGTGATTATCTGGATGTGGAATACAGAGGTGGGATAATTTACCTCAAGCCTGTTGAAGTTGAGGAAAGAATAGTTCCGGAAATTTTTGAAAAGTTTCAGAAACAGATGCTCAAAAAAGAAGGTGGAGATGTCCTTGTCAGCGAAGCTGATAGCGAAACATATTTGTCAAAAAGAACTAAAAAGACAAGGTGAAACAATTTCTCTACAAAAGGGCATTCCTGAAAGCCTTTGATAGTTACAAAGAAGCTGAAAAAGAATTGGTAGTTTTGGCTGACAGCCAGATTCGCCATTTTTATCTGAAACAGTCGGCGCCGTATGGATTGCGGATTAAAAAGCTTTTTGAAAAGGGGGAACAAAAAACTTTTGAGGCGCGGGTGTCCGATAAGATGCGATTGCTTTATATCGAGTCAAAAGAATTGGTTGTTTTTGCCTTTTTGGGCAATCATGAGCAGGTCAGGCGGTATATAAAAAGTTTTAAGTAATCAATGCGGCGTAAAGGACGGCAATAGGCTTATCTGGAAAGTGGAGGCTTTATGATTTACTTGCAAGCTTTGATATTTTTCTTGCTCTTGGTGTGTTCAGATCTGCAAATCTCACATGCCTTTGAGTTGCCTGTCTGCAGCAACCGCGTTATCAATGAAGTTACAAAGCGGGTCGGATGTACCATCGGCGACTCTAAATGCTGGCTTTCAAAAGGCGGAATGTGTACTGACTATATACAGAAAATGATAGGGCAACCCGGCAAGGAGCTCCGGTTGAATAAGAAAATCAATCCGGAAGACGTCAAAAAGGGCGACGTGGCCTTTTTTATTTCCCGAATCCATTACGCGTATGTCGAAAGCGTGGTTAAAGACAAGAATGGAAAGCCGGTTGCGGTTAATGTATCCGAGTATAATTACGGCGACTGCTGGGTAGACCAATCCACCATGGTTACAGACAAGTACAAAAAAATAAACAAAAGGTTCGGCATACCCCTGAGCGACGTGGATGGAGGATTCTTGAGGCCCTGATAACGGGGCTTACGAGAGATTAAGTGGTAATTTGTAAGGTAAAAATTTGATACGCAAGATATATAAATTTCTCTCTTCTACGAAGCTTGCCCTGATATTGCTGATCGCTATC
>SCSY01000371.1 GCA_004298625.1 Nitrospirota bacterium
GCGGATCAAGCGATTTTGCTGGTCGCCGGCCTATGCAACCTCAGAAATGACTTTGTCGTTCAATAGGTTATTAACTGTTATTTGGGAACACGTCTATTATTGAGCTCCCAGCCACAGCGCGCTCCCTATGCTGCAACATGGGAACGCGGGGGTTCAAAGCTTAAAGCGGTCCACCAACTGCGTCAGTTCCGCTGCCGTATCCGCCAGATTTCCGGCCGATGATCTGACCTGCTGAATACTGGCTGTGTTTTCATCGGTAATCGCCGAAATTTTTTCCATGCCTACCGCAGTATCGGAGCTGGCTATCTTTTGTTCGCGCGTTGCACTAGCGATGTCCTGCGCCAACTGGCTGACTTCGGTGGCCGAAGAGATGATCTCGTGCAAAATGTCGCGCGTCATGAGGCTAAAACTCTCCCCGTTACTAACTTCTTGCTCGACTTGCTTCATCGCGTCAACCGCCGCCATGGTTTTGCTGTTGATCGATCCCACCATGTTGGTAATATCCATGGTGCTGTTTGCCGTTCGTTCGGCAAGTTTTCTAACCTCATCCGCAACCACGGCGAAGCCTCGCCCTTGTTCCCCGGCGCGCGCCGCCTCAATCGCGGCGTTCAAGGCCAGCAAATTGGTCTGGTCGGCAATTTCCTTAATAACCCGTGTTACATCGCCGATTTTCTGAACCGCTAAATTTAATTCCTCGACTATCGCGGCGGAAGATTCCACGCTTGACACCATGCGCCGGGAAGATTCGAGCCCTTTGCTCATATTGGTCTCACCCTTTTGCACCGTGTTTTGCGTTCTGGAAGCGGCCTGCGCGACGCTCGCCGCACCTTCCGCAACCTCCGAGATGGAAACGGTGATTTCCTGCGTCGCGGCGCTTACTTCGCGCACGCGTTCGGACTGAATTTCCGCACGCTCGGCGACCTGCCCTGCGGCATCCGACAACTTATCCGAAGACTCCGTCACCACATGAGCCGCACGCATA
>SCSY01000103.1 GCA_004298625.1 Nitrospirota bacterium
ACGGTCCTATAACCGCTCTTCAGGTGCTCTATCTCATAAAGAAGAAAGGGCGGTCTTTGTCGAAACTGGCATCAGGCATAAAACTCTATCCGCAGGTTCTCGTGAATGTGGATGTCGAAAAGAAAAAGGATATAAAAGCAATTCCAGAGATAGAGGCGGCAATAAAAAAAGCAGAAGAAAAGCTCGCCGCTAAAGGGAGGATACTTGTCAGGCCGTCAGGGACCGAGCCTAAGATAAGGGTGATGGTTGAGGGCAAAGACAAGGGTTTAATAGAAAAGATTGCAAGGGATATTGCAAAGGTTATAAAAGATAAAATGTCAGAGACATAATGTCATTTTTTATATCGTTCCTTTCCGGGGTCATATTCTTCTATTCAATCCAATATTTTCCTTACATAAGCGGCATCCTCTTTGTTTTGTCTGCGGCAATTCTGATCCTTAAGAAAAGGTATCTTTTAATCCCTGTTATAGCCCTTGGAATTCTGTATGCATTTTTAAAATATTTGCCTGAACACGACTATCCGGCCGTCAAGGGCAGGGAAATGATCGTATCGGGAGTATTTGATTCTAAACCTGTTGAGACTTCATACGGGAAATTTATCCAGGAGTTCCATGTTGATTCTGCGGTTGATTCGGAAACAGAAGAGCCCCTTGAAGAATTGGACGATGACGAGGTGAGGGTCATATCCGATGCTGAATTTGAAGTCGGAGATAGATATGAATTGTTGTTGAAACCAGGCAAGGACAGGACAAGATTTAATCCAGGAGGAATGCATAACCATAACAGCAATGCATATTATGCGCAGCTTCTTGAAGTCAACAAAGCGAAGGGAAACAAGAAATCAATTTTTGCAATATTCCCATTGATGAGGGTTGAGCTTAACAGCTATATAACGGATAATTTCACCTCTGATTCAGCAGCCCTTATCACTGCGATTACAACGGGACAGAGGAGCGAGATGAGCCGGGAGCTTAGAGCTGCATTTAACTCAACAGGGCTTGCGCACATCCTGAGCATCTCAGGAACTCATTTCGGACTCTTTTCCGTATTTCTCTTCGGGTTATTCGGATTCGCCATAAAATATCTTCCGTATAGAATCCTCCAGAGGCTTACTCTTTATATTACTCCATCGCAGGGAGCAGCAGTCCTTTGCCTTCCATTTATGGTTGCATATCTCGGTCTTTCAGGATGGAGCATCCCGGCTATAAGGTCATTCATAATGATAAGCCTTTTTCTCATAGGTCTTTTAATCGGCAGAAAAGGTTTCTGGCTTAATTCTCTTTTGTTCGCTGCATTTGTGATTGTGTTATGGAGTCCTGACGCCATATTCAGCCTTTCATTTCAGTTGTCATTCATTGCGGTATTATGTATAGGATTTGCCGTTGGATATAAAAAAGAAGATGCAGAAGATTCCGGAGAGCAGAAGAGCAAAAATGCAGAAGCCGGAACAGTTTTAAATCGTTTTTTTAGTTCCGGGCTTCAGGTCTTGCGCTCTTCCCTGCTGATTTCTCTTGCTGCCTCACTGGGCACAGCGCCATTGGTTGCTTATCATTTCCATTATTTCTCTGTAATCTCTCCCCTGTCAAATCTTATTGTCACCCCATTGATAGGGTTTATTCTTTTGCCTTTATCATTATTGTCGTCATTTGTTTTTATGGTCACGGATTATTATCCCTTTATTTCGTTGATAAAAATCGTTGCAGACCTTTCTGTTTATCTTGTGAAGTTCATGTCGGATGTCCCGTTTTCAGACATAAAGATACCGGCATTTCCTGCTTATGCGGTCATACTTTTTTACGCCGGTTTTATGCCTTACTTCCTTCTAAAAAGGAAAAAATATGCCCTGATAATTCCCCTTATCCCTGTAATAATCTGTTTTAGCGTCGCCGCATTTCAGGGAAAACATGCTCTAAGCGTCACCTACCTTGACGTCGGTCAGGGAGACGCAGCAATAGTCGAATTGCCCGACAAGAGGACGCTTGTGATAGACACAGGCAGGACAGGAAAAGAGGCAGAGGCATTTCTGAGATACTGCGGGAAGGAAAGCATAGATGCAGTTGTGCTTTCCCATTCCCATCCCGACCATACGGGAGGCGCTGAATATCTGCTCAGGAATTTCAAGGTTAAAGAATTATGGGATAACGGAAGGCTTATCTATGCCGATGAATTTCCAAAGGCAACAGATCACAGGATTCTGGAAAGAGGCGATGTTATGGAAGGCCGGGGCTACAGGGTTTATGCGCTTCATCCGTATAAGGGATTTTATACGATGGAAGGCAATGACTATAATGAAGAAAACAACAGCTCGCTCGTCCTGAAGATTGAGGGTAAGAACGCATCGCTTCTCTTTACAGGAGACATAGAGGAGGAGGCAGAGGAGAACATAGCGTATCTCGGCAAATGGCTTAAGAGCGATGCTATTAAAGTCCCTCACCATGGAGGAAAGACATCAGGGTTTAAGCCTTTTCTTGATCTTGTTTCTCCTCAGGTTGCAGTGATAAGCGCAGGCAGGGAAAATTCTTTTGGCCATCCGCATCGGGAAACGCTTGATATGCTTGGTGAAGTGATGAGTAATCCCCCCATCCCCCCTTTAGCAAAGGGGGGCGAGGGGGGATTTGTCGCTGCAGTAAAAATCTTCAGGACGGATATTGACGGAGCGATTAAGATTTCCGAGAAAGACGGCAGGCTTGAGATAAAGACATTCAAGGATTTCCAGTTCTCGAAGGCAAAGAATTTTAAGGATGAGGCGAAGAATTTCAGGAGGTTGTTCGAGGTGTGGTAGAATAATTATATGGCATTTGTAATAGCGGTTGCGGGGAAGGGCGGAACAGGCAAGACGAGCATGGCAGCCCTGATCGTAAAATATCTCGTCGAGAAAAAGAAGAAGGCTGTCCTTGCGGTTGATGCAGACAGCAATTCATGTCTTAACGAGGCTCTGGGCGTTGACGTCCACGCAACGATCGGCCATCTGAGGGAAGAGTCGCTCCAGACGATAAGAGGCGGCGGTGAAAGACCCGGGGGCATGTCCATGGAACAGCTCTTTGATTACCAGGTGCAGCAATCAATAATCGAGGCAAAGGGTTTTGATTTGATGGTGATGGGAAGGCCTGAAGGCCCCGGCTGCTACTGCGCTGCAAATAATATAATCAGGAAATATACCGATAAACTTTCCGAGACATATTCCTATCTTGTTATAGATAATGAGGCAGGTATGGAGCACCTTTCAAGGAGGACGACCCATAAGGTTGACCTTCTTTTAATAATCAGCGACCCGACGGTGAGGGGAATTAAAACAGCGCATAGGATTGACGGCCTTGTGAAGGAGCTTGACCTCGATGTTGAAAAACACGTTCTCATAATCAACCGCGTGACCGGAGGCGAAGGAGAGGATCTTAAAAAACTTGCCGAATCACTTGGACTTGCAGTTGCAGGCATTGTCCCTCAGGACCATAATATCTTCGGGTATGACCTTCAGGGCAAGGCTATCGTGGAACTGCCTGAAGATTCTCCTGCCCTTAAGGCTGTGTACGGCATTCTCGATAAGTTCAATTTCGGATAAGAAATTAAGCTTTTACCCTTCGCATAAAATCTGTAATCTCTTCCGGCAGGGATGTGTTGACATACATACCGGAGCCGAGTTCAAATCCTGCCGTCTGAACAACCCTCGGAACAATGCTCAGATACCAGTGGAAGTATTCGGAACCGCTTTCTTTCGGGCTTTCCGAGCGTATGACATAATTGTAATCAGGATTCTCCAGCCCGTTATATATTTTGGCAAGGACTGTCTTTAAGTTGTAAGCAAGGTCGGCTATCTCTTCATCCTTTATATCTCCGAATGAGGCCTCATGTTTTTTGGGGAATATCCAGATGTGGAAAGGCGAGAGGGCTGCATAAGGTATGAATGTGACAAAGTGTTTGGTGTCGAGGATTATGCGCTTTCCTTCTGCAAGCTCGCTTCGTACAGTCGCGCACATCAGGCATTCGCCTGTGTTGTCGAAATATCTTGTTGTCTCGTCTATCCTGTGCCTGACCTGCATGGGGGGAACAGGCGTGCCGACGATCTGGGAATGAGGATGCTCGATGGATGTGCCTGCTTTTTCGCCGTAATTTTTAAATATTATCACATGCTCAATCCTTGGGTCCTTATAAATATCAATGAAGCGGTTTTTGTAAACCTTTAATACATCGGCAATGTCCTCCTGCGGCATTAGGGCAAGGTTCGTGTTATGAAGATTGGATTCGATTATTACCTCGTGTCTTCCGACTCCGGTTATAAGATGTTTAAGCCCCTCGTTTATTCTCTGCCTTTCGCCTTCGGGAGTAAGCGCAGCGAATTTGTTGGGAGTAACCCTTATCTTCCAGCCTCCGTCACTTGCCAGTTTCATGACCTCACCGGGGGTTTTGTTTTCATTCCCGGGGCAGAAGGGGCAGGCGCTCACAATATCGGGAAGGTATTTTTTATCTTTTTTCTGCCGGAATTCACCGGGTCTTTTTGCCTTTTCAGTGGCTATTATCACCCATTCCCTTGTGATCAAGTTTAATCTTAATTCCGGCATAATATAAGCATATCATAAACAGCGTGCAGCGTATAGCGTATAGTGTTCAGCGAATTCTTTCATAGCGGCTTAATGCTTTTATCAGCTTTTCGATATCTTCATCGCTGTGAGCTGCTGTCACTGTTATCCTTATCCTCGGCTCCTTTACAGTCGGCGGCCTGATCGCGGGCGCGAAGATTCCCTTTTTTAGAAGATAAAGGGATGTCTTCAGTGTGTTTTCGATAGAGCCTGTTCTAATCGGGATGATCGGGGTTTCGCTTCCCATGATGTCATAGCCGAGTTTTGTAAGCTCCCTGACTGTCTTATCCCTTCTTGCCCATAGCTTTTTTATCAGCATTGATTTTTTTTCGATTAACTCTAATGCAGCGATTGATGCAGCCATGACAGATGGAGGCAACGCTGTGGAAAACATAAAGCTCCGCGCAGTATTCAGAGTCCAATCTATGACATCCCTGCTTCCTGCAACAAATGCGCCGAATGAGCCGAATGCCTTTGAAAACGTGCCCATCCGGATAATCCACGGTTCCGGTTTAATTTTAAAATGTTCGAGACTGCCCTTTCCCAGTACGCCTGTTGCGTGGGCGTCGTCAATATAAAGAAGCGTGTTAGGCGTATAGCTTGTAGCGTTTAGCGTAAGACAGATTGAGTAAATTTCTTTTAAAGGAGCAATATCGCCGTCCATGCTGAAGACAGAATCTGTGAGAACTATCTTTCTTTTTGCCTTTGTTTTTCTAATGAGGTTTTCAAGGTTGGCGGTGTCTTTATGTTTATAGATATATGTATTTGCCCTGCTCAGCCTGCAGCCGTCAACTATGCTTGCATGATTGAGTTCATCGCTGAATATCACATCTCCTTTGTCTGCAAGAGCCGGGATTATGCCTGTATTAGCCGAGTATCCTGAATTAAAGATAAGGGCGGATTCCGTTCCTGCAAATTTTGCAATTTTCCTTTCGAGTTCTTCATGCAGAATGCTTCCGCCTGCGAGAAGCCTTGATGACCCTGAGCCGAAACCGAATTTCTCCATTGCCTGTAGGGAAGCCCTGATTAAAGCAGGATGGTTTGCAAGACCGAGATAGTCGTTTGAGGAAAAGTTTATGTATTCTTTCCCGCCTATAATTATCCTTGAGCCCTGTGAAGAGTTCCGGTTTTTTATATCCCTGAAAAGATTATTTTTTTTCAAAAAAACAAGAGATTTTGAGAACATAATCGCTATTATACCTCACAAATTAATAAAACTTATAGATTGATTAAAAAAAACTTTTTATTTTTAAAGGCTTTTCCTTGACAAAGCAAAAACTTATGTGATAAATTGCAGCGTTTCATTTTTTAATTATCAAGTCGTTTGGTTATCAAAAATATAATTAAGGTGGAGCAATGTTAGAACTTCAAATTAAATGGTTTTTGATCCTGCTTGCAAATTTTCTCGGCTTGCTTTTTCTTTTGAATATTATTCTTTTCAAGCCTCTTCTCAAGCTTTTTAAAGAAAGGGAAGACAATGTAAACGGCGCTCTCGGCGCGGCAAAGGATATGACACAAAGGAAAGACGAGACCATCGCAAAGTTGAATAAGGATCTGGCTGACGCCAGGAACAAGGCAAAGGAAACCTTTGAGGTTTTAAAGGCGGAAGGCGCCGATACCCAGAAGGAAGTTTTTTCAAAGGCAGAGGCTGAGGCGGCAGTTATCCTTCAGAAGGCCAGGCAGGAACTCAAGGCAGAGGCTGAGAAGGCCAGGCAGGCTCTCAAGGCTGATGTTGATAAGTTCTCCGATGAGATAGTAAGGAAGCTGGTAAAGGCATGAATATAAAAAAGTTTCAAGTTTCAAGTTTCAAGTTTCAAGTTTTAACTATTCTTGTTATTCTTGCATCGTGCATCTTGTATCTTGCATCCGTCAGTATTGCCTTTGCAAGCGGCGGGGAGGCGGCGCATACCCCTCTTTGGAAGGAATATCTCTGGAAGATAATAAACTTCGGAGTTCTGTTTTTTGTCCTGTTCAAATTCGGGAAAAAACCCTTGCAGGATTTTCTTAAGACCAGGACCGAGCTTATAGAAAAGACCCTCAAGGAAGCGCAGGAGGCAAAGATGCTTGCGCAGAAAGCACTTGCCGAAGTTGAGGAGAGGCTTAAGGTGAAAGATAAAGAGCTTGAGGAGATTATTTCTTCTGCAAGGCAGTCGGGAGAAAACGAGAAGGCAAAACTGATAGAAGAAGGCGGCAGGATGAAGGCAAAGATATTGGAGCAGGCAAAGACTAACATCGCCTATGAACTCAGGGAGGCAAAGGCGGCTATTAAGGCGGAGGCCGTTGAGATAGCGATGGAGCTTGCAGAGAAAAAGATTAAGGATAAGATCGGGAAGTCGGAGCAGGAAATGCTTCTCGAAGAGTCGCTTATGAAAATAGAGGGCCGGAAGTGAAACAGATAAAAGAAGGAAAAAGATACGCAAAGACATTTCTTAATATAGTCGGCATCGAGAATGCCCCCTCTGCCATTAATGAATTAAATATGGTTAATGCCCTTATGACGCAGAGCAGGGAATTCAGGGGACTGCTTGCAGGGCCTCAATTTACGGCAGGAGAAAAGGAAAAGATAATCCGTGAGGTTGCAGGCAAAATAGGGCTTTCAGACAATACTGTAAGGTTTGTCATATATCTCTCCGAATTAAGGGTTATTATCGCCCTCCCTGAAATTATTAAGATTGCCACTAATCTTTATCTTGAAAAGAAGCGAAGGGCAAAGGCAGTGGTCATGGCCTCGGCGGAGATAAGCAAGGAATACGAAAACAGGCTCAAGGCAGCGCTGGAAAAGGTTATAAACAAAGCTATAGACATAGAGGTTGTTAAGGATCCCTCCCTCCTCGGCGGGATTCTCGTAAAGGTCGGCAGCACGATGTATGACAGCAGCATAAAAGGCCAGCTAAGGCTTTTAAAAGATGAGCTTATAAAGGGGTGATGAAGATGGAGATCAAGGTTGACGAGATAAGTGAACTCTTAAAAAAACAGATAACGGATTTTGAAAAGAAGGTTGATGTCAGCGAGGTCGGAACGGTAGTTTCGGTCGGCGATGGTATCGCAAGAATCTACGGATTAGATAAATGCATGGCGTCGGAACTTCTTGAATTTCCGGGTAATATTATGGGTATGGCCCTTAACCTTGAGGAAGATACAGTCGGCGCGGTTCTTTTCGGAGAAGACAAGTTCATCCATGAAGGCGATGTTGTTAAGCGCACAGGCAGGATTATGTCGGTTCCTGTGGGCGATGCCATGAGAGGAAGAGTCGTCAATGCAATAGGACAGCCCATTGACGGCAAAGGCCCCATAAATACAAAAGAATTCAGGATAGTTGACGTTGTGGCTCCCGGCATTGTTGACAGGCAGCCGGTTTCAGAGCCCATGCAGACAGGCCTTAAGGCAATAGATTCCATGATACCCGTTGGAAGAGGCCAGAGAGAGCTTATTATCGGTGACCGCCAGGTTGGAAAAACAGCAGTTGCAATTGACGCTATTATCAACCAGAAGGGCGGGGACGTTACCTGCATATATGTTGCAATAGGGCAGAAACGAGCCAATATCGCGCGTGTTCAAAAAACTCTTGAAGAAAACGGCGCAATGGAACATACGATAATAGTTATGGCAACTGCGAGCGAACCTGCTCCGTTGCAGTATATAGCTCCTTATACCGGATGCGCTATCGGAGAGTATTTCAGAGATAGCGGCAAACATGCATTAATAATATACGATGACTTAAGCAAGCAGGCCACAGCCTACAGGCAGCTTTCACTTCTTCTGAGGCGTCCGCCCGGACGCGAGGCCTTCCCCGGCGATGTTTTCTATCTCCATTCAAGATTGCTTGAAAGGGCTGCAAAACTTTCAAAGGAACTCGGCGGCGGCTCATTAACAGCGCTTCCTATAATCGAGACACAGGCCGGAGACGTGTCGGGCTACATCCCTACAAACGTTATCTCAATCACCGACGGTCAGATATATCTTGAGCCGGAACTTTTCTATGCAGGCGTCAGACCCGCTGTTAACGTCGGTCTTTCAGTCAGCCGCGTCGGCGGCGCTGCGCAGACAAAGGCAATGAAGCAGGTGGCCGGCGGTCTCAGAATAGACCTTGCTCAATTCAGGGAACTTGCTGCATTTGCCCAGTTCGGAAGCGACCTTGACAAGGCAACTCTTCAGCAGATCGAAAGAGGAAAGAGGATGGTGGAACTCCTTAAGCAGGGTCAGTTTGTTCCAATGACCATGGTAGATCAGGTAATAGTTCTTTTTGCAGGGACACAGGGATACCTTGATGATATACCGGTTGAATCCGTTAGAAAATTTGAAGAAGAGTTCCTGCGTTACATGAATGACAGGAAGGCCGACGTTAAAAAAGAGCTCGGAGAAAAGAAGGCGCTTGATGATACATTAAAGCCGAAACTTATACAGGCTGTTGAAGATTTCAAGAAAGGGTTTCAGGCGTAAGCATGATCCAGGATACACGATGCAAGATGCAGGATAAAGATTCAAAATATCATGAATCGTGCATCATGAATCATGGATCATTAATTTAAAGGAAGAAGATGGCGACACTTAGAGATATAAAACGCAGAATAAAGGCTGTTCAGAGCACCAGCAAGATTACAAAGGCCATGAAGATGGTGGCTGCCGCCAAGTTCAGAAGGGCGCAGCAGCGGATGTTCGAGATGAGGCCGTATGCAGACCGGATGAATTCCATTCTTTCCAGTCTTGCAGCCGGCGCAGAGGGCGAACTTCATCCACTGCTTGCAGCCAGGCCCCGTAAAAATGTCGAAGTGCTTGTATTAACAAGCGATAGAGGTCTTTGCGGCGCTTTTAATTCAAATATACTTAAGGCTGCTGCAAGACATATTTCTGAATTAAAGAAAGAAGGCTTTGAAGTAATCATCAGCAGCGTGGGAAGAAAAGCCCGGGATTATTTCAAGAGAAGAAATATATCATTGCGCAAATCGTGGACCGGCATTTCAGGCAGAATTTCATATTCCAATGCCCAGGAGATAGCAAATGATATTATTGAGAACTATACCAATGAGACTATTGATGAGGTAATCCTGATCTATAATGAATTCAAATCCGTTATCGCACAAAAAATAATTGTTGCGCGGTTATTGCCTCTGGCGCCTGTTGAGGCAACGGAAGAAACGCTTCCGGTGTTTAATTTTATATATGAGCCGTCA
This sequence comes from Nitrospirota bacterium, assembly GCA_004298625.1. Classification (GTDB taxonomy): domain Bacteria; phylum Nitrospirota; class Thermodesulfovibrionia; order Thermodesulfovibrionales; family UBA1546; genus SCSY01. Next base: position 9,746 of record SCSY01000103.1, read on the forward strand.
AAGCAGGATATATTCGGCAGCTTATTGCCGAAGAATGTAGAGATCCAGATATTCAGGGCCTTGCTTGAATCACAGGCGTCCGAGGAAGCTGCAAGGATGGCATCCATGGAAAATGCGACAAAGGCTGCTAATGATATGATAAACAGTCTCACGCTCCAGTTCAATAAGGCGAGACAGGCTTCGATAACAAAAGAACTTATGGATATAGTCGGAGGAGTCGAGGCGTTAAAAGGATAAAACAAGATTTAAAATTAAAAATTCAAAATAGAGGAATCCCAAAAAAATTTTAAATTTTAAATTTTAACTTTGAATTTAATGATGGGGGTATAGAATGAGCAATATTGGAAAAGTATCACAGGTAATCGGCGCGGTTGTTGATGTTGAGTTTGAAGGCAAGATGCCTGAAATGTTAAATGCCATAACCGTTGACCAGAAGGGAGACGCCTCGAAAGGCATTCCCGACATCAAGATCACTTTGGAGGTTGCATCACATCTTGGAGACAACAAGGTAAGGACTGTTGCCATGTCGGCTACAGACGGCCTTGTAAGAGGCATGCCTGCTGTTGACACAGGACAGCCCATAACTGTTCCTGTTGGAAAGGCGGCATTGGGCAGGATACTGAATGTTATAGGCGAAGGGGTTGATAAACTCGGCCCTGTAAATTCTGAGCATAGACTGCCGATTCACAGGCCGGCTCCTGAATTCAGCGAGCAGGAACCGACAACACAAGTCTTTGAGACAGGCGTTAAGGTCTTTGACCTTCTCGTTCCGTTTGTCAGAGGCGGCAAGATGGGAATGTTCGGCGGCGCAGGAGTTGGAAAGACAGTTGTTATCATGGAGATGATACATAACATTGCTATGAAGCACGGCGGCGTCTCTGTTTTTGCAGGTGTCGGAGAGAGGACAAGAGAAGGAAATGACCTTTACGGCGAGATGAAACATTCAGGCGTTCTTGAAAAAGTTGCGCTTATATACGGCCAGATGAACGAGCCCCCCGGAGCAAGGGCCAGGGTTGCGCTTACAGCCCTTACCTGCGCAGAATATTTCAGGGATGAGGGGCAGGACGTTCTTATATTTATTGACAATATATTCAGATATACACTTGCAGGTTCAGAGCTTTCAGCGCTCCTCGGCAGAATGCCTTCTGCCGTCGGATACCAGCCTACGCTTGGTACAGACATGGGTATCCTGCAGGAAAGAATAACTACAACAAAAAAGGGCGCTATCACATCCATGCAGGCCATCTACGTTCCTGCCGACGACCTGACAGACCCTGCTGTTGCTACGGCCTTTACGCATCTGGACGGAACAGTTGTTCTTTCAAGGCAGATATCAGAGCTTGGCATCTATCCTGCTGTGGACCCACTGGATTCAACATCGAGAATTCTCGATCCTAAGGTCATCGGCGAGGAGCACTATGCAGTTGCGCGTAGCGTCCAGAAGATTCTCCAGAGATATAAAGAGTTGCAAGACATTATCGCAATACTTGGCATGGAAGAGCTTTCAGAAGATGACAAGCTGATAGTTTCAAGGGCCAGGAAGATGCAGAGGTTCCTCAGCCAGCCTTTCAATGTTGCCGAGGTATTTACAGGAAGGCCGGGGAAGTATGTCAAGGTTGCCGATACGATAAGAAGCTTCAAGGCTATAGTTGAAGGAAAGTATGATGATGTGCCTGAACAGGCATTCTATATGGTCGGTCCTATCGAAGAAGTTGAAGAGAACGCAAAGAAACTCGGCTGGAGTAGAGGATAGTGACAGTGTCAGTTAACAGTGTCAGTTTTTTACCGACACAGACACTAATCACTGACACTTCTTTTATTTTTGAATTTATGAGGATACTATGGAGAACAAATTGAAACTTGAAATAGTTACGCCTTACGGCCTGATATTCAGCGAAGATGTGGATGAGGTTACCGGAGCAGGCAGCGAGGGGGAGTTCGGTATTCTACCCGGCCATGTGCCTTTTGTAACTACCCTTAAGGTTGGCATGCTTATAGCAAAGACGGGGAAGGAATCAAAATACTTTTTCGTCAACTGGGGATATGCCGAGATCGGGGCTGACAAGGTCATGGTTCTTGCTGACAGTGCTGAAAGGTCAGATGAGATTGATGTTGAAAGGGCAAAGGCTGCCATGAAGAGGGCTGAAGAAAGGCTTAAAAAGGCAGAAGAGATAGATTTCCATAGGGCAGAGGCCTCTCTCGAAAGAGCAGCAACAAGGATTCAGATAGCGCAACATAGAATACCGAAGTAACAAGTTAAAAGTTAAGGGTTAATTCAGACAGGACATAGTATTTTCGCTCATTCTCGCTGCGCTCCGAGGTATTTTGCCTCTTTATCTCATTAATAAACCATCTGTTTGAATATCGGCAAAATAAATCCGCTCAAACACCATGTCCTGTCTATATTCAAAAACTTTCAACTCCTTTCCGTTGCCTTACCGCCTCATAAAGGCAAACTGCTGCTGAGACAGAGACATTAAGGCTTTCGGCTTTGCCGAAGATTGGAATCTTCAAAATTAAATCTGCATTTTTTTTAATCTCATTGCTCACGCCATGCGCCTCATTTCCGAATACAAATGCAACCGGTTCTTTCAGGTCCGAATCAAAGATTGATTTGTCTGAATCCAGAGCCGTTGCAATCACGTTTATTTTTTTAAATTTAAGCCATTCAATAATTTCGTCTGTTTCTGAATAAACAAGCGGTATGTTGAATATGCTTCCGGCAGTTGCTCTTAGTGTTTTGTGCATAAAGACATCGCATGTGCCTTTGAGGATAATTACTGCATCTGCTCCCGCAGCATCTGCTGTTCTTATGATCGTTCCGAGATTCCCTGTCTCCTGAACGCCGTCAACAATGACTATAAGTGGAATTGATTTAAAGACTATATCGCCAAGAGTTATCGGGGTGTAAGATGCTATTGCAATAATGCCCTGTGGAGTTTCTGTGCCGGTGAGCTTATTTATTATCTGCTCTGTAACTTCGTATGTCCTGGTAATCTTGGAAACTTGTTCTAAAAGTTTTTGCTCATCTTTTCTTTGTGAAAATGCACTGGTAAAAAAGACTTCTTTTATCTTATGGCCCGAAGATATTGCCGTCTCTATCAGATGCGGGCCTTCGATGATAAATGCAGCGCCTTTGTATTTGCTCCTTTTATTTTTAATATCAAGAGCCTGTTTGATTTTTGGGTTAGACGCGCTTGTGATTTTAGTGTAGGTCATTTTTTTCTTGGGCAAGCTTTTTGAGAGTATCTTCATAGACTTTTTCTCTCTCGCCTATTTCGATAATCTCCAGAATGGATGTAACATCCCGATAAATAATCCGATATCTGCCGACCCTATAGCTTCTGAGTCCTTCAAGCTCATCCTTCAAGGATTTTCCGCTCGATGGCTTCAACATTATATATTTTAATCCTGCCTTAATCTTTCGTTTTATATCAGGATGCAGACTTTTCAGGAATGCAAGCAGGTCAGAAGGCATTTTAAGGCGCCGTTTCGTCAACCTAATTCCCTTAAAAGTTCATCTAAAGTATAAGCCTTTGCCTTTTTAATTTCCTTTAAGCCCTTTTTTATTCCAGCCATTAAGCTTGAACTTGACTTTATTGCGAGGGTCTCTTTCCAGCTTTCGAACTCGTCCATACTTACAAGAACTGCCGAAGGCCGTCCATTTTTTGTAATGATAACCTCCTCGTCTGTTGAATCAACGCGCTCGACAAGCTCGCTGAGCTTTGACTTTACCTCGTATAAGGGGAGTGTTTTCATGATTTACCTCCATGACTATAATTATGACTATATTAACATTGGAAATGGGAGTTGTCAAATTTTAAAGGGGAAGAGATTTCATTTAAAAATGCTACCCATTTTTTAAATGAACTTTAGAGTGCATATCCCGGCGAGTCAGGACTCGCAATGACAAAAAAATTAAAATATGTATAGCCTTACGGTTTATAGAATTCCTCGAATTTCCCGTTCTTTGTAATCCAGATAATATAAGGCGCGACTGTGACATCGCCTTTGTCATCGAACTTGATCTTTCCGAGTGCGCCGTCGAATTCCAGCGAGTGAAGTTTTTCGATAATTGCTTTTCCATCTTTTGAATTTGCTGCGTTTATTGCTGTGAGCATAATGTTTGCTGCGTCATAGGCATATATCGAGTAAGGCCCGATTTCTCCGAATTTTTTCTCATAATCATCTACAAATTTCTTTGCAGTAGGAATTTTTTTTGCGTCAGGGCTGAATGTGAGATATGTGCCTTCTGCAGCTTTTGGGCCTGCAATCTCGATAAACTTCGGGTCTATAGTGCCGTCGCCGCTCATGAACGGCGCGGTAAGGCCGAGTTCTTTTGCCTGCCTGACGAGCAGCCCGGCCTCGGGATATATTCCGCCGAAGTAGATGAGTTCAGGTTTTTTCTGTTTTATTGATATAAGGACTGTCTTGAAATCCTTGTCTCCCAGAGTGATGCCGCCATAATAGACAACCTCTACATTTTTCCCTGCAAATTTTTTAAACTCATCCGCAAGCCCCTGACCATAGGTTGTCTTGTCGTGTATGACGGCTATCTTTTTAAGGTTGAGTTTATTTATTACGAAATCAGCGCCTACCTTTCCCTGCTGGTCATCTCTTCCGCATACCCTGAATACGCCTTTGTATCCTTTTTCCGTGAACTGAGGATTTGTGGAACCCGGCGATATCATCGGAATGCCCGCGCGATTATATACATCTGATGCCGGGATTGAGCAGCTTGAATTAAAATGCCCTATTATTCCTGCTGCATCTGTATTCACAAGTTTGTTCGCAATAGATACCGCCTGTTTCGGGTCATGCTGGTCATCTTCTATCAGGGTAACTATTTTTTTGTTGAGCACGCCGCCTTTTGCATTCCATTCCTCTACTGCAAGCGCGACACCGTTCTTAAAATCAGTTCCCATTTTTGCCTGATCGCCTGTCATCGGCCCGGCAACCCCGATTTTGACGACGTCCTCTTTTTTCCCGCATCCTGAAATTAAGAAGACAGCCGCTGTCAGCATGAATATTGAAAGAATAAATTTTTTCATGGTTTTCTCCTGAAAATATAATTTTTTGATTTTTATATTATAGCTATTCAACTTCTTTTGTAAAGTATTTTCAGGAAGTCTTGAGTATTTTTGCAAATATCGCCTTTTAGTATCGCAGATGCAACTGCAACGGCGTCAGAGCCTGAATCAAGAACAGATTTGAGGTTCTCGGCATTTATCCCGCCGATAGCAACGACAGGTATCTTTATCTTCTTCTTAATCTCTCTGAGCATTTCAACGCCTTTTGGTTCTCCTGCATCCTTGGTTTTTGTGGGAAATACAGGGCCAAAGCCGATATAGTCAGCTCCGCCTGCTTCAGCGTCTACGGCCTGTTCAATGTTGTGTGTGGAGATGCCTATTATTTTTCCTTTCCCCAAGATCTTTCTTGCCTCTTTTACAGGGAGGTCTTCCTGACCAAGATGAACGCCGTCCGCATTTACCGCAAGGGCTATGTCGGCATGGTCGTTTACTATAAAGGCAGCCTTGAATTTTGTTGTCAGTTTTCTTAACAGCGCTGCTTCGTTATAAATATCCCTGCGTGTTTTATTTTTCTCCCTGTATTGAATCCACTTAACGCCTGCACCGAGGACGATGGAAGACATCTCTCTTGAGGTTAGCTCGCATATATTTCCGTCAGTAATAAAACAAAGACCGTTGAGGTACATATTTCTAAGGGGCAAGCTCTGTCCTGTTGCGGCCTCTCTTTTTTGCATCATACAAGGCCATATCAGATGCATGGATGAGTTTCTCTTCAGTATCAATGGAAGGGGCAGACGCATCGGCAATCCCGATGCTTGCAGTAATCCGTTCATCCGGAATATCAGGGAACTTATGCTCCGAAATTGTATTGAGAATTCTCGCTGCAGGCTGTAAGGCATCCTCTTTTTTTGTCTGAGGCAATAAAACAATAAATTCCTCGCCCCCCCATCTTGCCACGGTGTCTATTTCTCTGGCGTTTTCAGCTATTATCCCGGCTGTTTCTTTTATAACCGCATCCCCTATTTGGTGGCCGAACTTGTCATTAATCCTTTTAAAATGATCTATATCTATCATCATGCAGGTAAGGGAAATCCCATATCTTTTTGTCCTTCTGAATTCTTTTTCAAGAATAGTTATAAGACGTCTTCTGTTATAAATCCCTGTCAACTGGTCTGTAATTGCCATGATCTCGACCTGTTTTAACAGGTCTTCTAACTGGCGGTTTTTTTGCCGTAATTCATCCTGCAACGCCTTTGTTCTTAAAGATGCGTATATCCTTGCATTGAGTTCAATCTCATTATAGGGTTTTGGAAGATAATCGTCGGCGCCGGCCTCCAGGCCCGCTACCTTGTCGGTTATAGCATCCTTTGCCGTGAGCATTATTATAGGGATTCCCCTGGTATGTTCATCGAGTTTCAGCCACCGGCATACTTCATTGCCGCTTATATCCGGCAGCATGAGGTCCATGAGTATGATGTCTACACTCATGGTCTTTGCTGTTTTGATTGCAGCTTTGCCGTTTTCGGCCCAGATTACTTCATAACCGTTTTTTTCGAGAAAATCCCTTACGAGTCCTGCCTGCGCTTTACTGTCTTCTACAAGCAGAATCTTTGCCTTTGCCATATCTTGTATTGTAACATTTACATTCTGCAATCAGGCTGAATTTCAAATTATCAAGGCGATTTTATTTATAATTATAAAGAGGAGCAGCTTCTGTTGTCTCGCTGCAGGATTATATTATTCCAGTCATTTGAAGCTTTGTTTTTCCGAAGGGAACGCGCTGTTCTCAACGTCTTCTTTGTAAGACTTTATTGCCTTTAACGTCTCAGCCTTTAAGTTTGCATATCTCTTTACGAACTTCGGCGTAAACCTTTCGAATAGCCCTATGACATCGTGAAGGACCAGCACCTGTCCATCGCAGAAAGGCCCTGCGCCGATTCCTATCGTGGGTATCGCAAGCTCTTTAGTGATCTTTTTTGCGAGGTCTATTGGAATTGCCTCGAGCAGCAGTGCAAATGCGCCTGCATCCTCTGCAACATGCGCTTCCTCTATGAGTTTTTTCTGAGCCTCTTCCGTTTTTCCCTGAACCTTATATCCGCCCATCCTGTGTATGGACTGGGGCGTAAGGCCGATGTGCGCCATTACAGGTATATCCGACCTTGTCATGGCCTTTATATGTTCTGCGACCTCTGCGCCGCCTTCAAGTTTTACGGCTGACGCCCCTGCCTCTTTGATAAACCTGCCTGCGTTTCTTACAGCGTCTTCTATGCTTGCCTGATAAGACATGAAAGGCATGTCGCCGATAACCAGCGCGTTTTTCACTGCCCTTGAGACCATCTTTGTGTGGTAAATCATTTCATCCATTGTAACAGGCAAGGTATTTTCCAGCCCTTGAACGACCATCCCGAGCGAGTCGCCTACAAGTATTCCGTCAAGCCCTGCCTCGTCAACTATCTGGGCGAACGGGTAATCATAAGCAGTGAGCATCGTGATTTTCTTTTTTTCCGTTTTTTTCTTTAAAAAGTCCTGAATTGTTATTTTCGGCATAATGCGTTTCCTCCTGCAAATTTAATAAAAGACAAGGCATTGTAGTGCAATGCCTTGTCTTTTGTCATAATCAAAAATCAACCGCAACTTCCTTTGAAAATTCGCTTTCTTTTAACGGCCCCACGGCAGTAATTTTATAGAAATGTTTTGTGCCTGTTTTTTCCCTGTCAGTGAATGCAGGAGTTACAGGTTCTCCCGCAGGTTTGAATCCTTCTTTCTCATTTGTCTTGCGATAAACCCTGTATTTTTTTACCCACACCTCAGGATTTTCCTTCCAGGAGATTACGACTTTATCGCCGGCAAAGACTGCATTTATGCCCTCCGGCCCCGATGGTGTAAAATCCGCAGGGTTGACTTCTATCTCATCAGATGCAGGGCCTTCATCTCTGTATTCATTATTAAGCGCGCCCCTGACCGTATAATAGACAGTCTTGTCCGGATCAAAATTATCAGTGTATGATGCTGCTTTTAGAGCCTCATCATTTACAGGGGCGATGCCGTATTTCCCTTTTTCAGAACTTCTGTAGATATTATAAAGAATATTTTCGCGTGTGCTTGCCCATGAAATGGACAGGGCGTCATTGCCAATATGGAACGAGACATTTTCAGGAGCTGGCGGTACAGGCAGAGGTTTTACTGTAATGACATTTGAGTCATTGCTGAGCACATTTTTCAGGTTCAGGGCAACTATTTTATATTTATACGAAGCCTCTGTTTTGAAATCGGTATCAGTATATGAGTTTTTATCTTTTTCAATAAATGTGATTTTTTTAAATTCAGTATTTTCTTGTTGCGAGTCGGTTCCGGCTGCCCTTAAGATATGAAATCCTTTGAGGTTTTCCCGTGTATTGTATGACCATGACAGGATAATATTCTTTTCTCTGTGGATTGCCTTAATGCCTGACGGAGCATCGGGTTTTTCATAAGCCTTAAGCGTAGGAGGTTCTTTTTTCCCGCAGGCAATCAGAAGAAAAAGAATAAGAACGGCAAGGTGAATAGGTGAATAGGTGAATAGGTGAATAGGGATTAACGAACGAAAAATTCTCATCTAACCAGTTTTTTGAGTCTCTTTATCTGTTTTTTTACTTCTGATGGAGCTGTGCCGCCTTTTGATGTCTTTGCCTTTATGGAATCCTCGGCCCTGATGCGGGAATAAATGTCCTTTGCTATTGCGGGAGAGAATTTTTTGAATTCACTAATGGAAAGTTCTTTAAGTTCTTTTTTATTTTTGATGCAGTAAAGAACGATCTTCCCTGTTATCTCATGCGCTTCTCTGAAAGGGATGCCCCTTCTAACGAGATATTCAGCTATATCCGTTGCCGTGGAATACGCGTTTCCTGCTGCCTCATGCATTTTTCCTTTATTAAATTTTATCTCAGGAAGCATCTGCGCGAGAACAGTGAGACATGCCTTGACCGTATCCGTTGTATCGAAGACAGGCATCTTGTCCTCCTGCATATCCCTGTTGTACGACAGAGGCAGGCCTTTCATTATCGTCAGGAGAGATAACAGGTTCCCGTAAACCCTTCCGGTTTTCCCTCTTGTAAGTTCTGCTACGTCAGGATTCTTTTTCTGCGGCATTATGCTCGAGCCTGTTGTGAATGCATCGGACAGCTCAATAAAAGAGAACTCCTCAGCGGACCAGAGGATAAGCTCTTCGGCCATTCTCGAAAGGTGCATCATGAGTATTGCCGAGGCCGAGAGAAACTCCAGCGCGAAATCCCTGTCCGAAACCGCATCAATTGAATTATCGGAAACTTTATCGAAGCCGAGAAGCTTTGCAACATACGCCCTGTCAATAGGCAATGATGTGCCGCTCATCGCGCATGAGCCGAGAGGCATGGTGGTTATTCTCTTCAAGGCGTCTTCAAGGCGTCTTCTGTCTCTCTGGAGCATCTCGATATATGCAAGGAGGTAGTGTGAAAGGAGCACGGGCTGCGCCCTCTGGAGGTGCGTATAGCCGGGCATGATGACGCCGATATTTTTTTCCGCCGAGCGGAGGATTACACCTTGAAGATTTTTTATCAGGGTTATAATCTCCCGTGTCTCATCCCGGAGGTAGAGCCTGAGGTCAAGAGCGACCTGGTCGTTCCGGGACCTTGCCGTGTGGAGTTTTTTGCCTGCATCGCCTGTCTTTTTTATAAGGGCGGATTCTATATTCATGTGGATGTCTTCAAGTTCTTTTCTGAATTTGAATTTCCCTCTCTCTATCTCGCCTGCTATTTCAATAAGGCCCTTGATTATCTTTTCGGCGTCCCTGACGGGGATGATATTCTGCTTCCCGAGCATTTTTGCATGAGCAATGCTTCCCTCGATGTCGTACCTCCAGAGCCTCTTGTCAAAGGAGATTGATTCCGTAAAGGACTCCACAATTTTTGATGTTTTTCCGGCAAATCGCCCGGACCATGGTTTTTTCATACTGCTGTAAGAATAAAATTTTAATCCTGAACTGTCAAGGGTTTTTATAAATAATAATCTTTGGCGCCGGATTCAGATGTAATCTCTGCCTAAACCTTTTATAATATCCCATGCTTATTCTCGGCATAGACACATCGTGCGACGATACCGCGGCTTCTGTTGTCGAAGACGGCGCAAGGATCAGCTCCAACATTGTTTCCAGTCAGACGGAGATCCACAAAAAATACGGAGGCATTGTGCCTGAACTCGCTTCACGCAGGCATCTGGAGATGATATGGCCTGTTGTCGAGGAGGCTTTAAAAGCATCGGGCGCAAAACTCGAAGATCTCTCCGCAATTGCGGTATGCCACGGCCCGGGTCTGATAGGCTCGCTGCTCGTGGGATGCTCGTTTGCCAAGGCGTTATGTTTTTCCAAAAATATACCGCTCGTTGCCGTGAATCATATCGAGGGTCATATATTCTCGTCTTTTCTGGAAGAACCTCGTCCTGAATTCCCATTCATATCCCTGATTGCTTCGGGAGGGCATACAAGCCTTTACCGGGTGGATGGTTTTGGCAGATATAAGGAACTCGGACGGACAAGGGACGACGCCGCAGGAGAGGCATATGACAAGGTTTCAAAGCTGCTCGGGCTCGGCTATCCGGGGGGGCCTGAAATTGACAGGCTGGCGTCTGAGGGAGATCCTGAAGCTATAGATTTTCCGCGTCCGTATCTTCCCGATAGTCTGGATTTCAGTTT
>SCSY01000372.1 GCA_004298625.1 Nitrospirota bacterium
CAGCCGCAGCCGCGAGGGCGAAAAGCTGAAAGACCTGCTGCTCGAACGCCTCACGCAAATGGAAGCCATTGTGGCAGGCGTGCAGCCGCACCTGCCCAGGCTCATCAAGGCTTACCAGGAAAAGCTCGAAACCCGCCTGAAGGAAGCGCTGGGCAGCGGCGACGACGAACGCGTCCGCCAGGAACTGGCGCTGTTCGCCCAGAAAATCGACGTGGACGAAGAACTGACGCGGCTGCGCGCCCATTTCAGCGAAGTGCGGCGCATTCTCGCCAAGGGCGGCGCAGCCGGCAAGCGCCTGGATTTCCTGATGCAGGAACTCAACCGCGAAGCGAACACGCTAGGCTCCAAATCGGTGGCGGTGGAAACCTCGCAGGCGGCAATGGAGTTGAAGGTGTTGATCGAGCAAATGCGCGAACAGATTCAAAACTTGGAGTAGCGTTTTTTCAGGTGAGCCATTTCGGAAATGCTACGAGCCGTCCAAGGAAAAATTGGAATGACTGGAATACCCAAAAACGAGTTAACCATCCGATTTTCACCTCTATAATTACACTCCGAATTGGAGAAAAACATGAAACCGGCCAATCTTATATTACGTTGCTATGCACGAAAACGCCCAACGCATTGGGAAGCGTTTTGCATTGATCTTTGCCTTGCCGCTCAGGGTGACACGTTCGCGGAAGCGAGAAATAAGCTTGATGACCAGATGGTTGCCTATGTCAATGAAGCCCTGACCATAGACAAAGATCACGCTGAATACTTGCTTTCACGTAAAGCGCCGTTAAAGCAGATCGCGACCTATTACCTGTACCTTGCACTTGGAAATGTCGGTGCCATGCACAACGATATCCGTCGGATATTTACCGAAACGTTGCCTGTTCTCTCGCAAAAACCCAAGCACGCATGAGCGGTGCATATCCGCCGCTCACCTGCAAAGACGTAAAACGAATTCTCAAAAATCTTGGATTCAAAGCTCGTCCGCAAAAAAGTACATCGCATGAACAGTGGGTAAAATTTGACGGCGACAAGCTCTTCAAAGTAACCGTGGATTGTCCAAAGTCCCCATTCGGCCAGGACTTGATCGCGTCCATGGCGAAGCAGGCAGGAGTCTCGAAAGCGGAATTTTACGCCGCTATAAAATAACCAATCTGGAGTAAACATGAACAAAGGCAATATTTTCGTAGTCACGGCACCTTCCGGCGCGGGCAAGACCAGCTTGGTGCGGGCGCTGCTGGAAGCCGACCAGCAGGTGCAATTGTCGATTTCCTATACCACCCGCGCGCCGCGCCCCTTGGAGCTGGACGGCAAGGACTATCATTTCGTCAGCGAGGCGACCTTCATGGAAATGCTGGAGCGCGGCGATTTCCTCGAAAGCGCGCAGGTGTACGGCAATCGCTACGGCACTTCGCAGCCGTGGATCGAGGGCGTGATAGGCAGCGGCGCCGACATTCTGCTGGAGAT
>SCSY01000010.1 GCA_004298625.1 Nitrospirota bacterium
CGGATTTGCATATCCATGTCCCTGCAGGAGCAATACCCAAAGACGGCCCCTCGGCAGGAATAACAATGGCAACTTCCATTGCATCCGCCCTTACTGGAAAACCCGTAAAAAAGGATATTGCAATGACAGGCGAGGTCACCTTGAGAGGCAGGGTATTGCCTATCGGAGGGCTTAAGGAAAAAGCCCTCGCAGCAAAGAGAATGGGCATCAAAACGGTAATTGTGCCAAAAAGAAATAAAAAAGACCTTGAGGATATTCCCAAATATGTTAAGAAGGATATGGAATTTTTCTTTGCCGATACAATGAACGATGTGCTCAAGGTAGCGCTTAAAACTAATAAAAAGGTTAAAAAAGGTTAAGGCTGAGGTTGAGTTTAGCTTTGCTTTTATATCTTAACCTCAATCTTAACCTTTTTAGTTAGATTATGAGACTTTCTGATATTGGAGAGCTTTCTCTCTTAGAAACAATCCGCAGGAGATTTACCCGTAAATCCGGAGGCGTAATTGTCGGCATAGGCGATGATGCAGCGGTAATAAAGCCCCAAGACAAAAAACTCCTTATCACCACCGACATGATGGTTGAGAGAGTGCACTTTGATTTAAATTTTACAACACCTTACCAACTCGGGTTCAAACTTGTCTCTGTGAACGTAAGCGACATCTATGCAATGGGCGGAGTGCCGCAATATCTCCTGCTTGATATTGCAATGAATAAAACAACAGAGGAGGCATTTGTTGATAGTTTTTTTGACGGCATTCAGGATGCAATAAAATTATACGGGATATCGCTGATTGGAGGGGATATTTCTTCTTCAAAAAAGGATATGGTTGCTGCTGCGTCTCTCATAGGACATGCGGAAAACCCTGTAAAACGCTCAGGCGCAAAACCGGGGGATAAGATATATGTAACAGGCAATCTTGGAGACTCTGCAGGCGGGCTGGAGGTTCTTAAGAGGATAAAAAAAACTGTGCCAATCGAGAACACCCCCTCCCCATCCCTCCCCCCTCGAGGGGGAGGGATGGGTGGGGGGGACAACTCCAAACTCCAAATTATTATCTCCAAACTTTCAAAATCAGGACTCACATGGAACACTATCGTCCCGTTGTTGAAAAGACATCTCATGCCCATTGCGCGGAATCCAATAGGCTTTGTTAAATATGCTACGGCAATGATTGACTTAAGCGATGGTTTATTTATTGACCTATCAAGGCTCTGCAATGAAAGCAGGGTTGGAGCAAGGATATACATGAAACAAATACCAATATCTTCTCAAATGAAAAAAGTTTCATCGGTGTTAGGTCTGAACCCTTTCAATCTTGCAGCATCAGGTGGAGAAGATTATGAACTGCTCTTCACAGCGCCTCCTGATTACAAGCCGCGAGCCATGAGCCATGAGCTAAAGATAACCTGTATAGGCGAGATCACAAAAAAAGACAGGGTTGTTGTGGATGAAACAGGCAGAGAGTCAATTTTAAAAACAGCGGGGTATCAGCACTTTGGGATTAAGAGACAGACTTAGAGACATATTGAGTCTCAAAGACTCTCCTCACAGGCTGGCAACGGCTTTTGCCCTCGGCGTTTTCATAGGCATCTCTCCACTGCTCGGGCTTCATACAGTTCTCGGCATTACAGTTGCATGGATATTCAGATTAAACAGGATTGTCACCATCACAGGGGTGTTCGTAACAAACCCGTGGACTATTGTTCCAATTTATACTTTCAGCACGTGGGTTGGAGCAAAATGCCTCGGCATAAAAAATATAGTCCCGAAAATAGACTGGGCGCATATTACCTTCAGCAGCTTCTTACATGAATTAAAACCTCTGCTGCTGCCTTTTGTCTTCGGCACACTGCTTGTTGCTTCTGTCTCCGCAGTTATCGGATATTTCGTCATCTATCACGCGGTAAAAAAGGCTCATTCCCTTGGCAAATAAAATATCTGTCATAAGTCTCGGCTGTCCGAAAAACATGGTTGATTCAGATAACCTCACACGAAAACTTATCGGCAACGGATTCCTGTATCTCAACGCCCCTGAGGATGCTGATATTCTTCTCATCAACACATGCGGTTTTATTGAAGATGCGAAAAAAGAATCAATCGAAGAAATACTCAAGCTTGCAGCAATAAAAAAGGGAACAAAAAAACTTATCGTTTTCGGCTGTCTTGCAAAAAGATACAGGGATAAACTCCTAAAAGAGATACAGGAAATAGACGCGATATTCGGAGTTGGAGAAGATGAGAAGATAATTGAGTGCATCAAAGAATTCACGGGGATTGGGGCATTGGGATTAGGGGTTAGTAATACTACCACCCAAACCCCAACCACTAACCCCTGTTCATACGCCTATCTGAAAATTTCCGACGGATGTAATAAAAAATGCACTTACTGCGTCATCCCCTCGATCAGGGGAAAATATAGAAGCATAAAACCCGATGAGATACTTAAAGAGGCAGAACGGTCTGTAAAAAGAGGGGTCAAAGAACTTATCCTTGTTGGTCAGGACACTGCTTGCTACGGGAAGGATTTGGATGGATATAATATCTCCTCCCTGCTTAAAGACCTTTGCTCCTTGAATGATGATTTCCGGATAAGGTTGCTTTACGCCTATCCGGCCTCGATTAATGACTCTTTCTTGAATGTGATTGCAACGGAAGATAAAATATGCAAATATCTTGATATACCGTTCCAGCACTCTGAGGACAGGATACTGAGACTCATGAAAAGAGGGGGTTCAAGAAAAGGTTACCTGAATCTTATCGGAAAAATCAGAGGCGCAATGCCTGATATCGCCCTCAGAACAACTTTTATCATAGGGTTCCCATCTGAAACAGAAAAAGAATTTCATTCTCTTTTAGATTTCGTGGAAGAAGTAAAATTTGACAGGCTGGGCGTTTTTAAATACTCAAAAGAAGAAGGCACTCCATCGGCAAAACTAAGAGGCCAGGTCCCTGAGTCAGTGAAAAATAAAAGAGTTGAGAAAATAATGAGGCACCAGGCGCAGATATCTCTCGAAAAAAACAAGGCGCTTATCGGCAGGCAGTTCAATGCTATAATTGATGAAATAAGCCGTGGTGTTGCATTAGGACGATTATATTCCCATGCTCCTGATATTGACGGAGTGGTAATAATAGAAGAAGGGTCCAAGGGTCCAGGGGTCCAGGGGTCAAGGGCTAAAACAAGTCTTTCACTCGAACCCTCAAACCCTCGAACCCCCGAACCCTGTTCTGTTAAGGCCGGTGATTTCGTAACTGTCAAGATTACTTCGGCATTTGAATATGACTTGAAAGGCATTATTGCAGAATGAAAAAAATACCGTGGCTTCATATAGTCCTGTTTATCGCCACATTCCTCTCAACCCTTGTAGTCGGCGCGCTTCAGATTCAGCCGGTAGAAAATATAACTGGAGACCTGTCGAATATATTAAAAGGGCTGCCGTTTTCGCTGACGCTGATGCTTATACTCCTCTGTCATGAACTCTCGCATTATATTGCCTCTAAAAAACATCATGTCCAGGCAACCCTGCCCTATTTCATCCCTGCCCCAACGCTTATCGGGACTATGGGCGCCTTCATAAAAATGAAATCTCCTATAACAACCAGAACAGCGCTGATAGATATTGGAGCATCCGGTCCCATAGCAGGTTTTATTGTCTCCCTAACGGCAACACTCATCGGCCTCCCGTTATCACAGGTTATAGTCACAAAAGGAATAAAAGGCAGCCTGGCCCTCGGCGACTCTCTGCTTTTTTCTCTGCTCTCGCGCCTTACCCTGGGAGAGATACCCGCTTCCTATGACGTCCTTTTGCATCCCATAGCATTTGCAGGATGGATCGGTTTTTTTGTTACGGCATTAAATCTTATCCCTGTGGGACAGCTCGATGGAGGGCATGTCGCTTATGCCATACTTGGAGAGAAACACATACATATATCAAGAATCCTTGTCTTTATACTTATAATATTCGGGGTTTTTCTATGGGAAGGCTGGATTGTATGGGCCATACTGTTATTAGTCCTTGGGTTAAGGCATCCGCCTGTTTTATACTGGGAAACTCCGCTCGATGACAGCAGAAGATTTATCGGCTGGATTACGGCGCTGATATTTATTATTACATTCATACCTGTGCCGTTTAAGGCGCTGCCGTAAACGGATTACCCTTGCTTTTTGTCATGGTTTTAATTGAAAATAATAGCAACAAAAACTAACCGGAGTCCCGGCTTGAACTATTTAACCTATTTAAACTACTTAACCTGTAAACTAAAAAGGAGACCTGCAAATGAAAGTAATTCTTAAAGAAGATGTGAAAAATCTCGGGAAAATGGGTGACATCATGAATGTTGCCGAAGGCTATGCAAGAAATTTCCTTTTGCCCAAAAAACTTGCTGTTGAGGCCCTGACGGAAAACATTAAGGCGCTCGAACATCAGAAAAAAATAATTCAGGAAAAAGCCAAAAAAGTTAAGAAGACATCTCAGGATTTAGCCGACAGGGTATCATCCCTGACTCTGGCGATAAAGGCCAAGGCAGGAGAAGAAGACAAGCTCTTCGGCTCGATAACATCAATGGACATCGCAGCAGCCCTTAAAAATGAGGGAATAGATATAGATAAGAAAAAAATATCTCTCGAAGAACCGATTAAAAGGCTTGGCTCTTATGCTGTGACCGTTAAGATTCATTCCGATATAACAGCGCAACTGAACATAACAGTAGTTGCAGAATGAAAAAAAATGATATAGCCGCAGACAAGCTGCCGCCCCAGAATATCGAGGCGGAACAGTCCATTCTCGGCGCAATCATGCTCGAAAATGACGCGTTCCCGAAAGTCATCGAGAGCATCTCTCGTGAAGATTTTTATAAAGAGGCGCATCGGAAGATCTATGATGCAATGGTAGAACTTTTTGAAAAAAGCGAGCCGATTGACCTCATAACAATTGCAGAAGAGCTGAAAAAACGAAACGAGATTGATGCTGTCGGAGGAGAATCGTATCTGTCCGCCCTTGCAAGCCAGGTCCCTACTGCGGCAAACATAAGGTATCATGCAAAGATAATCCGCGAAAAAGCGCTCCTGAGGGCTCTCATTAAATCCGCCTCGGAGATTGCCGGCAAGGTTTATGAGGAGAACCTCGATGCCGATGAACTTGTGGATCAGGCAGAAAGAATAATCTTCAACATCTCGGACAAACGGATAAAGACATCCTTTGTAGGCATTAAAGACCTGATTAAAGGCAGCTTTGAGACTATAGAACACCTCTACGATAAAAAGAGCGCAATAACAGGCACGGCCTCAGGCTTTACCGACCTCGATGAACTCACATCAGGCTTTCAGCGCGGCGACCTTATTGTTGTAGGCGGAAGACCATCCATGGGCAAAACAGCCTTCAGTCTTAATATAGCGCGGCATGTCGGGGTTGAGATGAAAGAACCCGTTGCAATTTTCAGTCTCGAAATGTCAAAAGAACAGCTTGCAATAAGAATGCTGTGTTCTGAGGCAATGGTTGATTCCAACAGCGTAAGAAAAGGGTTTATCAAAAAAGAAGACTGGAGCAAGCTTACAAACGCCGCCGGAAAACTCACAGAGTCGCCCATATTCATAGACGATTCCTCAAGCACAACCGTATTGGAAATGAGGGCCAAGGCAAGGCGTCTTAAGCTGGAACATAAGGGGTTGAGCCTTGTAGTTGTGGACTACTTACAGCTCATGAGAGGCAGGGGTGGTTTTGAAAGAAGCAGGGAGCAGGAAATATCGGAAATTTCTCGTTCCCTGAAAGCCCTTGCAAAAGAGCTGGAGGTTCCGGTGATAGCGCTCAGCCAGTTGAACCGGGGCGTTGAGCAGAGGCAGGTAAAAAAACCGACCCTTGCAGACCTGAGAGAATCAGGCGCTATAGAGCAGGATGCGGACGTCATTATTTTTCTTTACAGGGACGAATTCTATAACAGAGAAACCCCTGAAAAAGGAAAGGCAGAGATTATCGTCGCAAAACAAAGAAACGGCCCCACCGATACAGTTAATCTCACATTTTTCCCGAACTACACTCGGTTCACGGATTACACCGACAGAAGCTATCAGGAATCAGAAGAAGTTTTTTAGGAGTGAAAAATGAGAAGGTCCCCGGCGGTTGCAGGTCAATTTTATCATGGCGCAGCGGCAAAACTAAACCAGCAGGTCAAACAATATATAAATGATAATCTCGTAAAAGAACACGCAATAGGAATCCTCTCCCCGCATGCAGGGCTTATATATTCCGGCTCTGTCGCAGGAGAGGTATATTCCACCATAGAAATTCCAAAAACATTTGTGCTTCTCGGCCCCAATCATACAGGCCTCGGCTCCAGGGTTTCCATAATGGAGTCAGGCGAATGGGAGATACCGACAGGTGTTTTTTCCATTGATGAAAAACTCTCCCTGAGAATAACTTCAAATGCGCCGATAGTCTCGAAAGATTCTCAGGCGCATACTTTCGAGCATTCCCTTGAAGTGCAACTGCCCTTTATAGCCCATTTTTCAAAAGAGCCTAAGATTGTTCCGATAATCATCATGTCTGCATCTCTCGAAGAATGCCGCTTGATCGGAGAGGGCATTGCAAAATCAATAAAAGAGGTCAAATACGAGACCGTCATAGTCGCAAGCTCCGACATGAGCCATTATGTGCCTGATGATGTTGCAAGACAGAAAGATAAAAAGGCAATAGAGCTGATAAAGGCGCTAAACCCGGAAGGACTTTATGGACTTATCGTAAGAGAGAGAATCTCGATGTGCGGCTATCTGCCTGCGACAGTAATGCTCTTTGCGGCAAAAGCCCTCGGAGCGATAGAGGCAAGGCTTATCAAATATACTACATCAGGCGAAGTCAGCGGCGACTACGAACAGGTTGTGGGATATGCCGGAATGATAGTTAAATAATTGCCAGCCACTTTTTCCCCCTTAAAAAAGGGGGATGAAGGGGGTTGTGGCGGGGTGGACGGGGCTCGAACCCGCGACCTCCGACGTGACAGGCCGGCGTTCTAACCAGCTGAACTACCACCCCAATTCAAAAAAAAGTTAAAATAGGTTCAAAAGTTACAATAGTTCAAAAAGCAATAAACACCTATTGAAACTACTTCAACTTTTTACCCTCTTGCAACTCTAAATAAGAGTAGGCGGAACAGGGATCGAACCTGTGACATCAGCCTTGTAAGGGCTGCGCTCTCCCAGCTGAGCTATCCGCCCGAAAGAGACTAATATTAAACTATATAAAGACCCATTTTGTCAAATATATCGGCTTATGATAAAATTCAGGTGAATGAGAATTCAGCTATCAGCCATCAGCCATCAGCCTGCGGCTAAGAGCAGAGGATTCACCCTCATAGAAACAATAATGGTGATGGTGATTATTGCCATTCTTGCCGTGGTAGTTGTCGTCAGAAACCCTTTTGACGCCATAAAACTCAGAAGCGCAGCCCGGAAAGTTGCAGGCGATATTAGATACGTCCAAAAACTCGCGATTTCAAATCAGACAAGAGCGGGGATGGCATTTAATGCTAATGGTTACAGCGTATATCGGGATATGACTGTTGCGGCTCCATATCCAGCAGCAGTTAGCCCCGGAGACCCATGCTCGACTGATCCATTAAATAACTTTATTGTTGATTTTAATGATCCCAGATGTAGCAATTACAGCGGCGTAACAATTGCTCCTCCTTTTATCACAATTGCATTCAACTCGCTCGGTTCGCCTGTTAACGCTGCGGGCGTAGCTATCGGACCTGAAACCGTTACGGTCACCTACAACGGCTCTCAGACAATAACCATTGCAGCAGGAACAGGAAGGGTGAGCATACCATGAGACAGAATGCAGAACACAGAGCACAGAACACAGGATCTACATTCCTCGGAAAGCTGTCTACTGTATGCTGTCTACTGTCTACTAAAAATAACGGTTTCACTCTCATCGAAATAGTGATGATAATTGTTATTGTTTCTAT
>SCSY01000373.1 GCA_004298625.1 Nitrospirota bacterium
CCATGATCTTCTTCTTGTCGGTAGGCGCGGCTTCGCATTCTTCCTCGTAAGTCGAATACTGGTACGCCGTATCGGTGGCGAACTCGGCGGCGCAGGTATCCACCCGCTTGTACACTGGGCGCACGTTCAGGCTGTGGCGGCGCGCGCGCACCTCGTGCTGGTTGGAACCCAGCAGCCGCGCCAGACGGCGGTCGGAAAAACCGCGACGCTTCAGTTGGAACAGTTCGTCACGGCTCATTTCCGCGAGTTCGCGTCCCTGTATCGCCCGTTCACGCGCCACCAAGTCTTCGAGCTGCGCCAGGAACCACGGGTCGATGTGCGTCAACGCGAAGATTTCTTCTTGCGTCATGCCGCAACGCATCGCGTCCGCCACGTACCACAAGCGCTCCGGGCCGGGGTTGGCGAGTTCGCGCTCTATCTTCTCGCGGTCCGTGGTCTTTTCGTCCAGCCCGTCGCTGCCGGTTTCCAGGCCGCGCAAGGCTTTTTGCAGGGATTCCTGGAAAGTGCGGCCTATCGCCATCACCTCGCCCACGGATTTCATCTGGGTGGTCAAGCGGTCGTTGGCTTGCGGGAATTTCTCGAACGCGAAACGCGGTATCTTGGTCACCACATAGTCGATGGACGGCTCGAACGAGGCCGGCGTCCTGCCGCCGGTGATGTCGTTCTGCAATTCGTCCAGCGTATAGCCGACCGCCAGCTTGGCCGCCACCTTGGCGATGGGAAAGCCGGTGGCCTTGGAGGCCAAGGCGCTGGAACGCGACACGCGCGGGTTCATCTCGATCACCACCATGCGCCCGTCATCCGGGTTGATGCCGAACTGCACGTTGGAGCCGCCGGTTTCCACGCCGATTTCGCGCAGCACCGCGAGCGAGGCGTTGCGCATGATCTGGTATTCACGGTCGGTCAACGTCTGCGCCGGCGCGACGGTGATCGAATCGCCGGTATGCACGCCCATCGCATCCAGATTTTCAATGGAGCAGATGATGATGCAGTTGTCCTTTTTGTCGCGGACCACTTCCATCTCGAACTCTTTCCAGCCGATCACCGATTCCTCGATCAGCAATTCCTTGGTCGGCGAG